>JASLCK010000085.1 GCA_030151865.1 Rhodospirillaceae bacterium
GGCGTCACGAAAGAGTTTCATCGCTGGAATTGTGTCTGTGCTGTTAATGAACGCGGCAGTATTGCCATGGACATCAGGAAATTGTCGCAGCGCGGAATCTTATGCTGCGAATGCGATATGGGGCGGTCCCGTCGGTTGCCCCTTCCCGTCCGTCGCCTGCCGGGGCGCTTAAGGAGTTTTTAAGCCTTTTGTCATGTTTAATAAAAACGTCACATAAACGTCACCAGAGCGTCAGGGCCAGACCACTAGGGTCGCCAGCGTCGGGTCGGGGTCCACCACACGGCGCGTTGGCGTCCATCAAGGCCTGGTCCGATCTTTTCGATCTAAACCCATGGGGGGATCCCGTGAAGTTCCAAGCCAAGAACCTGCTGAAGGGCATGGTCGCCGCCGCGGTGGCCGTTGTTTTCGCGGGCAACGCGTTCGCCGCCGACATCAGCGGTGCCGGTGCCACGTTCCCGTTTCCGGTCTACGCCAAGTGGGCGGAGGCGTATAAGGCCAAGACCGGCGTCGGTCTGAACTACCAGTCCATCGGTTCCGGTGGCGGTATCAAGCAGATCAAGGCCAAGACCGTCACCTTCGGCGCGTCCGACATGCCCCTGAAGCCGGAAGAGCTGAAGGAAGCGGGCCTGCGGCAGTTCCCGATGATCATGGGCGGCGTGGTCCCCGTGATCAACATCAAGGGCATCGGCGCGGGCCAGATCCAGCTCGACGGTCCGACCCTGGCCAAGATCTACCTGGGGCAGATCGCCTCCTGGAACGATCCGGCGATCAAGGCGCTGAACCCCGGCGTGACGCTGCCCGGCACCTCCATCGTCCCGGTCTACCGTTCCGACGGGTCGGGCACCAACTTCCTGTGGACGACCTACCTGTCCAAGGTCGACAGCGAATTCCAGAGCAAGATCGGCGCCAACACCTCCGTCCAGTGGGTGGCCGGTCTGGGCGCCAAGGGTAACGAAGGCGTCGCCAACATGGTCAAGCAGACCGACGGCGCCATCGGCTACGTCGAATATGCCTACGCCAAGCAGAACACCATCCCCTACACCCTGCTGAAAAACCACGACGGCAAGATCGTGCGTCCGGAAACCAAGGCCTTCCAGGCCGCGGCCGCCGGTGCCGACTGGGCCCACGCCGACGGTTTCTACCTGCTGCTGATCGACCAGCCAGGCGCCGACGCTTGGCCGGTGACCGGTGCCAGCTTCATCCTGGTCTACACCCAGCCGCAGGATGGCGCCCCCGTCGCCGAAGCCCTGAAGTTCTTCGACTGGGCTTACAACAGCGGCGCCAAGGATGCGGAGGCGCTGGACTATGTGCCGATGCCGGCCTCGGTCATCGCCCAGGTCGAAAAGAGCTGGGGCGCGATCAAGACCGCCGACGGCAAGGCCGTCTGGGCGAAGTAAGGACCGGCGGCGGCGGTCCCCCCGCGGGGGGACCGCCTGACGGTCGCGGCCGCCCGTCCCGGCGACGGGGCGGAGGTCCGGATTGATCGTGACTCCGGATTGATCGTGACTATTGGGAGGGTGCCGCTGGACGGTGACCCTCCCAATCCATATAAACGTGCCGGGGGTTGTATCCTCCGCGATCGTCTCTCTCCTCCTCCCCGTCGCGGCGGGGATGTCCTGCGGCAGGGGCCGCCAGACCATGGGCGGGGGCGTCGTAACAAATGATTATCGGGACCTGATGCCAGAGTCGTGCTCTTGGTGATTTCGTTATGGCGGCGGATGCGCTACGCACTGCCGCCGGAATGCCGTCCGCACGGGCGGCGGCGGGCGTGGCGCGGGGCCGCGCCCATGGCAATGGGCCTCTTTCCGGCCGGAGGTGCTGGTGGTGGATGTGGCGATGAAAGCGTCGGAACAGGGTATTGATCATGCGGTCGGGCGGGCGCAGCGCCGTCAGGACGTGCTGTTCCGCTGGACGACGGCGGCGTTCGCCTTCCTGGTGCTGCTGATCCTGGGGGGCGTCATCGTCTCCCTGTTCATCGGGGCCTGGCCCGCGCTGAAGGCGTACGGATTCGGTTTCGTCACGACCGAGACCTGGAACCCGGTGACGGAGAAGTTCGGCGCCCTGGCCCCCATCTACGGCACCCTGGTCACCTCGGCCATCGCCATGCTGGTGGGGGTGCCGGTCAGCGTCGGCATCGCCATCTTCCTGACGGAGATCTGCCCGGCCTGGGCCAAGCGTCCCATCGGCATCGCCATCGAACTGCTGGCGGGCATCCCCAGCATCATCTACGGCCTGTTCGGCCTGTTCGTGTTCACCCCCATCCTGCAGCAGGTGGTGCAGCCCGCGCTGATCAAGGTGTTCGGCAACATCCCCCTGATGAACGTGCTGTTCAAGGGCCCCCCCTACGGCATCGGCATGCTGACCGCCGGTCTGATCCTGGGGATCATGGTGCTGCCCTTCATCACCTCCATCACCCGCGACGTGTTCGAAACCATGCCGACCATGCTGCGCGAATCGGCCTACGGGCTGGGCGCCACCACCTGGGAGGTGGTGCGCGACATCACCATCCCCTACACCCGCGTCGGGCTGGTCGGCGGCATCATGCTGGGCCTGGGCCGCGC
>JASLCK010000156.1 GCA_030151865.1 Rhodospirillaceae bacterium
TATCTGATCTATTGGGCGGTGGTCTATTACGTCTCGCGCAAATGGTTCGGCTTCAGCCGCGAATGGTCGGTGCCGCTGGCGTCGGGCATTTCCATTTGCGGCGTGGCGGCAGCCATTGCCACCGGCGGGGCCGTGCGTTCGCGCCCGGCGGTGCCGGTGCTGGTGTCGTCGCTGGTGGTGGTGTTCGCCGTGGTCGAAGTGCTGATCCTGCCCTTCATCGCCGAGCGGTTTTTATCCCATGAACCGTTGGTGGCCGCGGCCTGGATCGGGTTGGCGGTCAAGACCGATGGTGCGGCGGTGGCGGCGGGCGGCATTACCGAAGCTTTGCTGTTGGCCAAGAACGCTGCCGAAGGGGTGAATTATCAACCCGGCTGGATTTTGGGCACCACGGCGACGGTCAAAGTGTTCATCGACGTCTTCATCGGCATTTGGGCCTTTGTCCTGGGCTATATCTGGACCAACGTCATCGATCGGCGCGATCAGGCCGAACGGGCGCGCCCCATCGAGATTTGGCAGCGGTTCCCCAAATTCATCCTGGGGTTCATCGTGACTTTCGCCATCGGTCTGATCCTGGCCTTCACCGCGCCCGCCGATCTGGCGCCCAAGGTGACGGCAGCGGTGGGCGAAGCCAACAGCCTGCGCGTGCTGTTCTTCCTGCTGACCTTCTTCTCCATCGGCGTTTTGTCGAACTTCAAAAAGCTGTGGGAAGAGGGGCTGGGCAAGCTGGCCGCCGTTTATGTGCTCAGCCTGTTCGGCTTCGTGATCTGGGTTGGTCTGGTGATTTCCTGGCTGTTCTTCGGCGGCGTTACTCCGCCCCTGGCCGGATAAGGGAGGGATATCCGATGTCTGAAGCATCTTTGAAGGCCGAAGCCAAATTGCCGGTGGAACCGTTGCTGCCGGTGGAAAAGAAACTGATCCTGGGCAGCCTGACTTTGGGGCTGTTCCTGCTGGTGGTGCTGGGGTTGCTCAGCCGCCTGTAATTCGTGATGCGCTGTGGGGCCGGTCGGCCCCACAGTTATCTCGCCCCGATGTCGAACAGATTATGTTCGCCCAGTTCGGCGGCGCGGCGGCGTTCCAGTTCCTGGGTGTAGCGGCGCAGGGCGTAAGCTTCGGTGACATAGCCCAGAATCCGCCGATCCTCGGCACTGGCCAGGACCGGCAGGGATTCCACCTCGGCTTTGTCGAACAGGGCCAGGGCGTCGCGGATATTTTGCGACGCCAACAAGAAGGTGCCCGGCGCGAAGGCCAGATCACCCGCCACCAGACCATCGGCGGCATCGGTGATGTCGGGGTCGTGCAACACCGTCAGATCGATGATCCCGGCGTAATGGCCCGCCTGATCGACGGCGAAAATCCGCGACCGGCTGCCCAACGGGGCCAGTTGTCGCAGCCGCGCCAGCGGCACATCCTGGCGCACCGTCTTGACATCGGCGCGCAGCATGCGCCCGACCGTCAGATCGGCGATCCAACCCACATCGTAAGCGCCCTTGATGCCCTTGCCTTGCTGATGAAAGCGCCAGGTGGCGAAAGAATAGCCAAAGGCATGACGGGTGATGGTGGACGACATCACCACACCGGCCAGCACCGCCAGGGTGGTGCTGTAATCGCCGCTGATTTCCAGCACCAGCATGACCACGGTGATCGGTGCCCCGACGATCGAAGCGGTCACCGCCCCCATGCCGACCAGCATGAACACGGCGTGTTGGTGCAAGGCCCAGGGCAGGAACAGCCCCAGCCCTTGCGACGCCGCCGCGCCGAACAGGCAGCCGATGAACAGCGACGAACTGAACAGCCCGCCGCGAAAGCCCGATCCGATCGACAAGGCCGAGGCGATCAGCTTGGCGGCCAGCAGCATCGTCAGCGGCAAAAAGGCCGGAACCGCGTCGAACAGCGCCTGAATGCCGCCATGTCCGCTGCCCAGCACCTTAGGGAAGAACGCCGCCACCGCGCTGATGCACAATCCGCCGATCAAGGGGCGCATCCAGTCGGGGGTGGGCAGGGCGCGAAAGGCCCGCTCGCTTAAGGTGACCGCCTGCATGGTGGCAATGCCGATCCCGGCGGCGGCAACGCCCAGCAGGCCGAACAGTGGATATTCCCATTGCGCCAGACTGGCGGTTTGCGCGCTGACCAGAAAGATCGGGGCGACGCCGATGGTGGCGCGCACTACCAAGGTTCCCGCCAACGCCGCCATGGCGACGGGGGCCAGGGCGGTCAGGGTGTAACCCGCCAAGACCAGTTCGAACCCATAGAACGCCCCGGCCAGGGGGGCGTTAAAGGCGGCGGCAATGGCGGCTGCCGCGCCCGCCGCGACAAAGATGCGCAAATCGACGCGGCGCAGATTGAGGCTTTGCCCGGTGGCCGACATGAAGCCGGCCCCGAACTGGCTGTACGCCGCCTCCATCCCGACCGAGGCCCCGGCGGCGTTGGAAACCAGGGTGGACAGGGACAGGCGCAGGCTGTCCAACAGCGACATGCGCCCGCCGTAAAGGGCATTGGCTTCGACCGGATCGATGATGTCGCGGGGGCGCAGTCTGCGGCTGATCAGGGCCAGCAGACCCAGGATCAACCCGCCCGCCGCCGGAACCAGGGCGATATGCCAAAGCGAGGCATGTTCGCCCGCACTTAAATAAGCATCGTCGGGCAGGGCGAAATCCACCTGATGCAGCCAAAAGACCGCTTCATGCATGGCCACCACCGCCAGCCCGACCAGCAGTCCCAGCGGGGCGCACAGGCCGATTTGCAGGGGCACGCTGCTGCGGGCGGGCTGACCACCGGTCAGGCGGGTCAGCGGGCGCAGCAGGCGGCGAAGGCGGGTCAAGGGCGGCTGCATGGGATGAGACGGCTTTGCGCAAAGATCATGGGCCATTAGATAAACGGAAACCCCGGTCTATTCCTAGACCGGGGTTTGGTTCTAATCCGTTCGGACCTTAATACCGGGCATCCTTCGGTTTGCCGCCATTGGGCCAGTCCTTGACCTTGGGGGCGAAATCGGGGCGCGGCTGATGGCTGAAATATTCGGCCACATCCACCGCATCCTGATCGCTGAGCACGCCGCCCTGGCCCAAGCGGGCATTCAGGCCATGGCCGATCGGCATGTTGTTTTTGACAAAGGCGGCGGCGGTATAGGTCCGGGCCATGCCCGCACCGATGTTGAAGGACTGATCGCCCCACAGCGGCGGGAAGACCATTTCGCCCTTGGCGTCGCGCATCCCTTCGCCGTCCTTGCCATGGCACTGGGCGCATTGGGCGTCATAGACCTGCTTGCCGTGCGCCGGGTCGGGGGTCAGGTTGTCGTCGATCTTGCCCACGCCCTTGCCCGCCACGTTGGCGTTCTTGGGCAGGCCCTGCGACAGCCAGTTGAAGTAAGCCACCATGGCCTTCATCTCGGCGCTGTCGGCGGGCACCGGCTTGCCGTTCATCGAGCGCAGGAAGCAGCCGTTGATGCGATCTTCCAGGCTGACGACGCGGCCCGCACGGGGGTTCTGCCGGGGATAATTGACCGACACTCCGACGAAGGGCGAGGCCAAGGCCAGCTTGCCTTCGCCCAGATGGCAACTGGTGCAGTTCAATTCATCACCCACATGGTCGGGCAGCAGACGCTTGGTTTCCGACAGCAGGCGCTTGCCCAACAGGATGCGCTGGCCTTCCTCGCCCGCCGGGATGGCGGCATCGCGGGGCGGCACCACCTTGAGGGGGGCGTTGGGATCGTTTGCCGCCGCCGGAGCCGCCTGTTGCGGGGCCGGGGCATAATCGGCGCGGATTGCCGCCACCTGCTTGGCCGTCACGCTTGAGGCCTGATTGCCCCAGCCATTGCGGATGAAGGTGACGATATCGGCGATTTCCTGATCGTTCAGCTTGTCAAAGGCGGGCATGGCATAGGCAAAGGAATGGCTGGCGGTCTTGGGCATATGCCCACCCGCCAGGGTGATGCGCACCAAAGAGGTGGGTTCGGCGGTGGTCACCACCGTGTTGCCTGCCAGGGCCGGGAATATGCCGGGCA
>JASLCK010000193.1 GCA_030151865.1 Rhodospirillaceae bacterium
GGGCTGGTCTATCGGACCAGCCCGTTTTCCTGGGTCAACTCCCCCGACAAGACAACCCGCAAGCCCGGCTGATTGTCTTCCAGACGAATTTTCAATCCGTGCAAATCCGCCACGGCCGCCACCAAAGAAAGCCCCAGGCCATTGCCGGGCGTACTGCGGCTGCTGTCCATCCGATAAAAGCGGCGCAGGATCTTATCTCGGAATTCTGCGGGAACACCCGGCCCATGATCGGCCACCGACATTAAAAAACCGCCCTTTCTCTGCCGCAAAGACAACATGACCGAAGGCGTCGGACCGGCATATTTGATGGCGTTTTCCACCAGATTGGCCAGCATCTGGGTCAACAGGTGCCGATCCCCCACGAATGGAATCGCCGCCTCTTCCTTGATCGTCAAGGTTCCCCCCGCATCTTCGACAACCGGGGCGTAAGTTTCCGCGATCAGACTGACGATTTCCCCCAGATCAAGACACTGAAACCCGTTGCGCCGATGGGACGAAGAAATCTGGGCAATGCGCAGCAACGCTGAAAAGGTGTCCAGCACCCTTTCGGCTTCCTCCTCGGCCTTGTGCACTGCTTGTTGGCATTCCGCCAAGGAAGCCCCTTGCCGCCCAGCCTTTTCCAAGGAATGACGCAACCGGGTCAAGGGGTCGCATATCGTGGGCGATGTCGTTGCTGATCTGCTGCATGCCTTCCATCAGCCCATGGATGCGATCCAACATGCTGTTCAGATTGCTGGAAAGCCTTGAAAAATCATCTTCCCCCGGCTCCTGCTCGATCCGTTGGGACAAGTCGCCCGCCATGATCGCCCGGCAGGTCGCATTGATCCGGTCCAGACGGATCAGAAACCACTGACTGACAAAAAACGACGACACCAACGACAAAACCAGGATGGTCAGCAGAACAGCACCGAAAGCAATTTCAATCCGGTCCAAAAGCTCGTCGATCTCGTGAATATCACGACCGATGAACAGCAAATAGCCATTGGGCAGCCGCTCGCCCCAGCCACGTAAACTGTGTTCGTCGCCATCATAGGGATCGTGAAAATTGGGCAACGGAATGTTTTGCCAACCGGGAACCAGCCGAGCCCCTTCCACGGACCCCGTCACCGCCTTTCCGTCAGGGTCGCGCAACATGTAATGAAACAGATGCGACGGAGCCAAAGCCTGTCGTTGATTAAGCCAATGGCCCAACCTTTCCACATCGAAATCCTGTCGGGGCGCGGCTGGAAGCAGGCCATTATCGCGCAAGTCCGACAATTGGGTCTCGATCGACTGATCAACCAGTTCTTCCATATAGTCGGTGATGGCCCAATCCATGGCCACAAACAGCAAAATCGCCACCACCGCGAAGATGCCCGCCGACAGCAGGGAAACCCGAAAACTGATAATGGAAAAGGCTCTAGGCAGGCGCACGCAGGCTGTACCCTTCATTGCGAACGGTATGGATCAATGGCGTAGCGAACCCCTTATCCACCTTCTGGCGCAAGCGGCTGATATGGGTTTCGACAACGTTGGTCTGTGGATCGAAATGAAAGTCCCAAACATCTTGCAGCAACATCCGGCGTGTTACGATCCGCCCGGCATGGCGCAGCAGATATTCTAAGATCTTCCATTCCCTGGGCTGTAGATCAATCTCTACCCCGCCGCGACGGACAGTGCGGGAAACCAAATTCATCTCCAGTTCGCCCACTTTCAAGACGGTCTCGGCCACGGACAATTGAGAACGGCGCATCAAGGCGGCAACGCGGGCCTTCAACTCGGATAGGGCGAATGGTTTCGTCAGATAGTCGTCACCGCCCGCATCCAGCCCCAAGACCCGATCATCGACCCCATCCAAGGCACTTAGAAACAGAACAGGCGTCGAGACCCCACCACTGCGCAGCGCCCGCACCAGAGACAGACCATCCAGATTGGGCAGCATCCGATCAACGATCATCAGATCAAAGGTTTGCTGAACCACGAGATCCATGCCCGCGTCCCCATCGGCGGCAAGCAGGATTTCATAACCGGCCTCTTGCAGTCCGGCCTGGATATAGGCTGCGCTTTCCTGATCGTCTTCAATCAACAGGATTTTCATGATGGACGATGTTAGCAGCGGGAGCGAAATACGCCAGCCCAGCCCATATCGGGCACGGAAACTATACAAAGAATTTAAGTTTCCAAGGGTGCGCCCGCCCCCTTCTCCTTTTTACAATCATGAATGCGGAAGTTGGTTCCGCCGGTTCAGAAGAACCGCATGAAAGGGAGAATGCCTATGTCCGTTTCCTCTATCCCGGCGTCCACCTCGCCAGTCCAAACTCAGCAGGCCGCCCATGCGAAGTTTCTTCGCACCGGCATCGATAAGGACGCAGCGGCGGGTGATCCCGATCACGACGGCAGCAAGACCTCTGCCACGGCCACCGGCACCAATACGCCGAATGCCAGCGGCAAAGGGTCTCGGGTCAACATTCTGGCCTGATCCCTTAAAACAGCTTGCCACCGAGCTTGGCGTCAGCGGCGGGGGTGATGAAAGTCGCCTCCCCGCTGTCGGCCTTGGGGTATTGCACCCCCAGCATCAGAAATTCCGATATTTCATCGCCGATTGGGCGGGGGGCAAAGTTCAGAACCCCCAGCACCAACTGGCCGACCAGTTCTGCCGGTGCATGTTGGGTAAAGCGCCCAACCGTGGTACGGCGGCCAAATTTTCCAAAATCCACTAAGATCTTATAAGCAGGCTTGGGCGCGGACGGGCAAAGTTCCACCGATAGAACTCGCCCTAAGCGGATGTCCAACTTGTCAAACGTATCTTCCTTGGACACCACATCCTTAAGATCGTTGGCCATGCTTTATCCTAGTGGGTCGTGGGCGAGGCAACCGGCTGCAACATCGGGGGAATATCCGCCGCCGGAACCGGCTTGCTGAACAGATAGCCCTGCACCGTATCGCAGCCGTTGGCCCGCAGGTAAGCCAACTGCGCCTGGGTTTCTACCCCTTCCGACACCACCGTCATGCCCAGACTGTGGCCCAGGGTGATGATGGCGCGGGCGATGGCCGCATCATTGCCGCCCTCGTCTTCCAAACTGCTGACGAAACTGCGGTCAATCTTCAGTTTGGAAATGGGGAACCGCTTCGGGTAGCTGAGCGACGAATAGCCGGTGCCGAAATCATCGATGGCCAGCTTGATGCCCTGGCCCGACAATTCCCGCAACGTGCGTTCGGCGGCCTCGGCGTCTTCCATCACACCGCTTTCCGTCAATTCCAGTTCCAGCCAACGGCTGTCGATGCCGTTGTCTTGCAGGATCTTCATGATGTCTTCGATCAGCGTTTCCCGCCGCATCTGGATGGCCGACAGATTGACCGCGACAGGCACCATCGGCAGTCCTTGATTCAGCCAAGATCTGATTTGCGCGCAGGCCATATGCAGCACCTGATCGCCCAGGGGGATTATCAGGCCGGTTTCCTCGGCCAGCGGGATGAAGCGGCCGGGCGGGATCATCCCCTGCTCGGGGTGACGCCAGCGCACCAGCGCCTCCATCCCAACCATGCGCCCGGTCAAGATGTCTAATTGCGGCTGATAATGCAGTTCGAACTCGTTGCGGGTCAGGGCACGGCGCAGATCGCGTTCCAAGGTGACGCGGGCGCGCATTTCCTCGTTCATCGCATTCGAGAAGAAGCGGTACCCGTTGGGGGCTTCGCGGATGGCGCGGTACATCGCCATGTCGGCATTTTTGATCAGATGGTCCGGTTCGCGCCCATCTTCTGGATAGACGGCAATGCCGACGCTGGCCCCCACATGGATTTCGTGCCCATCCAGATCATAGGGCAAGGAAATCGCCGCCAACATCCGCCGGGCCAGATTGGCCGCCCCTTCGGCCGAGGCATCATCGCACAGGATGGCGGCGAATTCGTCGCCCCCGACGCGGGCCAGGGTATCGACATTGCGCGCCGCCCCCGACAGGCGGCTGACGATTTCGGCCAGCAGGCGGTCTCCCAGTTCGTGGCCCATGGTGTCGTTGATGCGGCTGAAGTGATCCAAATCCAGGAACAGCACCGCCATCGGCAGGCTGGTCACCTCGGACCGCGCCACCGCCTGACGCAGACGTTCGCGGAACAGGGCGCGGTTGGGCAGACCGGTCAGGGCGTCATAGCTGGACAGATACTTGATCCGTTCCTCGGCCCGCTTGCGTTCGGTGATGTCTTCGTGAACAGCAACGTAATAGCTGATCGCCCCTTCGACGTCGCGCATGGGCGTCACGGTCTGTTCGACCGTATAAAGCGTGCCGTCCTTGCGTCGTTCCACCAACTCGCCGCGCCAAACCTTGCCTGCGGCAATGGTGCTGAGCAAATCGTGGTAAAAGGCGTCGGTCTGCGCCCCGGACCGCAAAATCTTCGGGGTCTGCCCCACCGCCTCGTCCAGACCGTAGCCGGACAAGCGGGTAAAGGCGTCGTTCACCCATTCGATCTGTCCCTTGGCGTTGGTGATGAAGATGGCATTGGCCGCCGCCGCCATGGCAGCGCCTTGCAGGCGCAGACGGCGCTGGTCATTCATCATCAACAAGGCAATGCCAATGCGCGAGGCCAGTTCATCCAGGCGCCGCAACACAACGGATTCAGGAAAGCGGGGAAAATAAACGCTGAGCGCCCCGACAATCTGCTGTCCGGCCAACAGGGGAATAGACAGCCCGGCCCGCAGGCCAAGCTGCGAATAAGGCCCCAGAACCCCCAGCCAATCGGGCGAATCCGGTCCGACCAATTGCGTGGTCTGCATACGGATGGCCCGCCCTGCCGGCCCCTGACTGAGCGGACCGGCATCCCAGCGCAAGGCCAAGCCGCGCAGATAACGATCCAGACTGTCCGGTCCGGCAAAGGCCGTGGTCAAAATGCGCCCGTCCGGTTCGCGCCGGGCGATCCAGGCGGTGCCTGCGCCAAACAGTTTGACGATTTCGCTGCACACAAACAGCGTCAAATGATCCAGATGATCACCCTGCAAAAGACGCTGATTGAATTCCTGCACCAGTGCTTCTGCCCCGGCCAGCAATTTACGCCCGCTGATATCGCGCAGAATGGCGACATAACTTTTCTGACCGTCCACCGCTATTTGGCTTACCGTCATTTCCAGAGGCAGCAGCAACCCGTCATGGCGCCGTCCCATGACTTCCCGTCCAGCCTGGGGCGGGGCCTCGGCCAGTTTGACGACCAGACCGCCAGCCACATCGGGCGCGTCGGGATCGGGAAGCAACCAGGCGACGGGACGCCCCAACAGCTCGCTTTCGATCCGCCCAAAAATCCGCGCTGCCGCAGGGTTGACCGATAGGGTATTGCCCTGTTCATCGACCGTGATGACGCCATCGGCCAAATGAACCAGCAAGGCGTCCAATTGCCGTTCGCTGGCAGTGGCCTTGGAAACCGTAGCGGCGATGTCGGCGCGCACCTGATCGTTGAAACGCAACTGATGCCGCCCGGCAATAATGATGACCGTCAGGGCCGACGCCGTCGCCATGACCTGGGCAAACATATAGCCCAGAGCAGTCCATAAGGGATCATCCCCCAGCCAGGGATAATCAAATTTGTGAAGTCCCCAAACCGCCAGAATAGCGGCGACGATCCAATAACCCTGACGGGGATGCCGACGATCATGCCCCCAAAACATACCGGCTGAAGCCAGCATCATGCCGCCAATCACGAAATAGGGCGGAACCGAACGCAACATGGGATCATCGATACCGACACTGGCCAGCAGCAGGTAAAGGCAGAACCCCAGAAAGACCGCGGCATAGCTTTTCAGCCCCAGCCAACGCCCGGTAAAAGCAGAAACCCCAGCCAACAGAAGAATGGCAAACAGCCCATGCACCGCTTCGGTGATCAGCCAGGTCAACAGCGATTGCTGCGGCAACAGCAGCATCAGGACATAGCGCCCCATATTGGCCGCGAACGCCCAGCCCAGAAAACGCATCCCCCCCGGCGCACCGGGAGAGCGCGCCAGAAAAAAGATGGCGGTTACCAGGACAAGGGTTCCCAAGGTCGCCCCCATCACCGCGCTGGAAAAAGAAAACGCCCCGGACAAAGTCACCTGCAATCATCTTCTGTGGTCGGTTGTGGACGAACACTCTAGAGCATGGCGAAGCCCGCGCAAACCTGAACCTGTAACATTTGAAACCCATAATCTTGCCGAAGGGCGCGATATGCACCACAATGCGGCTAGCTTAGAGTTGCTAAGGCTACTATCAGATGTCTCTCGCCACCGTCCTTGGTTTTCTGTTGGGCATTGGGCTGTTTATCGGCTCGATTCTCCTCAGCACCGATAACTATATAATTTTTCTTGAGGGGGCAGGGTTCATCATGGTGATCGGCGGCACGCTGGCCGCCACCTTTGTCGCGTTCGAACCCCGCTATGTGGTTCAGGCGCTACGCATCACCTTGTCGATTTTCTTTCAGCATAAGGTCGGCCGCTCGATCCTGACCAACGAAGTCGGGCGCATGATCCGCTGGGGCTATATGGTGCAAAAGGCCGGCCTGCCCGCCTTGGAGGCCGACGCCAAGCGTCTGCGCGCCCAGGATCGGTTTTTGGCCTTCGGCATCGATCTGGTGATTTCAGGCTATACCGGGCAGGAAGTCCGGGAAATCCTGGCCAACACCATCGAAACCACGTTCCACCGCAATACCGTGCCTGCCGACATTCTGCGCAGCATGGCCAACAATGCGCCCGCCTTCGGGATGATCGCCACCCTGGTGGGTCTGGTTATCATGCTCGACAAGATGGGCACCGATCCGTCGAAGATCGGTCCCGGCATGGCGGTGGGTTTGATGGGCACCCTTTATGGCGTCACCTTTGCCCGTCTGGCCCTGTTGCCATCGGCCAGCAAGGTGCAGCAGCGCGAGGAAATTGTGCGGTTCCGCAATTTCCTGGTGGCGGAAGGGCTGGCTTTGCTCGCCGAACGACGCAGCCCCCGTTATATCCAGGACAAGATGAACAGCTATCTTGATCCGTCGCTGCATTTCGACATCGACCGCATGCTGCGCACCAAGGGATAAAGGCCATGGATAGCCGCTTCAACCCGAAAAAGCCGGAGGAGAAAGAAGATTGGCTGATGTCCTATGCGGACATGATCACGCTGCTGATGTCCTTTTTCGTGCTGCTGATTTCCATGTCGCATTTTGATGCGGTCAAGCTGGAACAGGTCCAGGGCGGCATTTCCAGGGACATTTCGAAGCGTGAGGGCAACACGCCGATGAAGGAGTTGAAGAACGACCTGACCGAGGTCGTCAAAGGGCTGAAGCTGGATGAAAACGCCGTCAATATCGGCCAGGATGACCGCGGCCTGGTGTTGGAATTCGACGCTAATACCTTCTTTGACCCGGCTTCGGCCAAGCTGAGCGACCGGTTTTTGCCCGCATTGGCGCAAATGGCCGAACTTCTGAACAGCACCCGGTATTCCGCCTTTCAGGTGGAAATCCAGGGCCATACTGACGACACCCCGATCAACACCCAGATTTTTCCATCCAACTGGGAATTGTCATCGGCCCGCGCCGCCGCCGTGGTGCGTTATTTCATCACGCGGGGGATGGTCCCCACCCGCTTGTCGGCCGAAGGCTTTGCCGACACCCGCCCCAAAGTGTCCAACCGCGACATGACCGGACGGCCCTTGCCGCAGAATCAGGCCATCAACCGACGGGTTGCCGCCCACATTTACCCCCGCTGAGCCCGAACCTCAGGTCTCAGTCCAGTTCAACGGCCATGCCATCACGGGCAACGAAGGCGTTTTCCCAGCTTTGGCTGGCCTGTTCCTCGATCTCGGCCATCACCGCGTCATCATGATCCGGGTCATGATGAAAGATCGCCAGCCGGGCCGCATTGGCTTGGCGGGCCAGACGCACACCTTCCTGCCAAGTGGAATGGCCCCACCCCACCTTGGCCGGAAATTCGGCGTCGGTGTAAGTGCTGTCATAGATCACCAGATCGGCGTCTTGCATCAGCTTTAAAACATTGGCGTCGGGCGATCCTGGCAGATGTTCCGTGTCGGTGATCAGCACCACCGACTTGCCCCCCATTTCGATCCGGTATCCGGTTGCGCCGTTGGGATGGTTCAGCGGCGCTGTCCGCACCACCACGCCAGGATAAAGGCCGGTCAGAGTCTCCCCGGCTTGAAAATCCTCATAACTCATATCGGCGTGCAACGCACCCAGGGGAATGGGAAAGGTCGGCTGCGCCATTTGGCTGGCCAGCACGGAGCGAATGCCGCCATTTTGCGACAGATGCCCAGCCATGACGCGAAAGCGCCCCCCCGGCTGATAGGCTGGGGCAAAAAAAGGAAAGCCACAGATATGATCCCAGTGGGTATGGGTCATCAGAAAGATGCTGCGGGCAATGCCGCGTCGGGCCATGTCATTGCCCAGAGGCCGCAAACCAGTGCCTGCATCCAAGATGAAATGCCCCTGATCGCCACACACTTCGATGCAACTGGTGTTGCCGCCATACTGCACATAATGCGGCGAAGGACAGGCGATACTGCCGCGCACACCCCAGAACTTAACCACGACGGACATCGTCTGCCCCCATTGTCCCACCGCCGCACAGTGTATCTTCTTACGGATCACTTGTCAGAGCGTTTTATGACAGCCGCGAAACCCCAATCGGATCGCCGATGGTCAAGCCAAACTTCTGATCAGCCCGCCCGCAATTGACGGCGATTTCCACCAGATCATTGGAATTGCGATACCAAAACGCCGCCCCTTGCGGCACGTCGGAAAAGGTCCGGGCATGCCCGACTTCCTGCCCGGCGACCTTAAGCACCGCATCGGCCGAAACGGCTTGTGCCCGCAAACCGGTCATCAGATTGCCGTAAGCATCGACATAGATCACCGTCGCCCAATCATCGGGCCAATCGGTGAACCGCGGCCCCTCGCCCGGCGTTAGCCCCAGCGCCTCGGGCGCTTCCCCCATGCTGAGACGGGCCAAGGTCGGAGCAAAGATGTCGCGTCCATGGAAGCTGGCCGACGCCCCCGCACCGGCAGGCGGCAGCATATAACATTCGGCCCGACCGGCCCGGCGGCGGACGATTTCAAACAGACCATTGCCCGGCCCGACGAACCAACGCCCATCCAACTTTAACGCCACCCCTGGACGGTCCGATCCGACCCCCGGATCGACGACACACAGAAAATCCGCCTGTTCCGGCAAATGGCGAGCATGGGCGGCCAACAGATAGGCCGATTCCCGAATACGAAAAGCGGGCGCATCGGCAAACAGATTGATCACCGGCACCCCAGGCGCCCAAACCGCCACGGCAGCCTGCATCTGCCCGACATAGGGACCAGAAAGTCCAAAATCAGTGAACAGAATGATCATACCGCACCGCACCCGAGTTGCCGGAAGGTGATAAATGACCACTTTCAAGACCAGAAACAAGACTGAGCAGTGTTTGGACGAAGCTTGTGAGAGGTCATTTTCAAGGGTAGTCTGAGGTGAGACTTCAGCATAACACGGCGGATCAGACACAGATGCAGCCAACCGGCGATCAACCGGGGCACAAAACGGCAAGAAACCAAGCACGGGCCCTGCTGACGCCGTCCCAGGGGGCTGGTGCGTTTGTTCTTGGCTGTTCGGCCGCAATCCTGGGCGCGGCTTACTGGACTGATCTTCTGCCCCCCAATCCGCTGCAACACCCGATTATGTGGGCTGGGCTGGCCCTGTCCGGTCTGGGCGTTTATGGCCTGTTGCGCTTGGTGGGGGCCAGCGGTCCGTCGGCCGATGACTTTCCCTACGCCTTTTGGCTGCTGGACGAGGGCAATCTGGTGCGCGGCTGGAACCGCCAGGCCGAAGCGCTGACATTGGGCGATGACGATTGGAGCGACCGCGACTTCGTCCATGCCGTACCGCCCGACTTTCAAACCGATCTGGCCGACACTCTGGCCAAGGCCCGCCAGAACGGCCGCGCCGCCATCAGCACGCGGTTGCGCACGACCGAAGGCATCTCGGTGCCGTGCCGCGGCCATGCCGTTCTCAACAAGACCGGTCTCGCCATCGCCCTGTGGGAATGCGGAGAGGAAACCCAGGCGCAGGAGCATCTCTACGAAAGTGAAAACAACCTGCGTCAGATGATCGATCTGTCGCCCCACCTCAATGCCATCATCGCCGATGGGCAAATCGTCTGGATCAACGCCACCGGTTGCCGCCTGCTGGGGGGCAATGCGCCCGCTGCCCTGATTGGACGGCGCTGGTCCGATTTCCTGACTCCCGGCGGCTTATTGCGCAGCCTGGGCGGCGAACAGATCGACGCCGAGATCTCTCAAATCCCAACCCTGTACCAAGGGCGGGCGGCGCGCATTGTCCAAGCCCACGACGTCACAGTCCTGCATGCCGCCAATGCCAGCCTGAACGATGCCGAACGGCACCTGAACAGCCTGTGGGACGTGATCGAGGATTGCATCCTTATCCTGGGATCGGATGGCCGGATTGTCTGTGTCAACAAAGCCGCGTCGCGCCTGTCGGGATACGAAGCGGCCGAATTGACCGGCCAGCCCATTGCAAACCTGATTGCCCCCGACGCCCTGGAGACTTTGAAAAGCGAAGCCGCCAAGCTTCTGTCCACCGGCGACCATCTGGATTTGCATAACCGTGAACTGCGCATCCGTCGCAAGGATGGCAGCATTATCCCGGTACAGATCGGCTTAAGCGAAAGCCGGGCCGGGGATCGGCGGGAATTTACCGTGGTGGTCCGCGACTTGTCGGAACGCAACAACCTGCATGCCCGCCTGTCGATTTCGGAAAAGGTTCTGGAAAGCACGTCGGAAGGGGTGATGGTCACCGCCCGCGACGGCACCATTGTCTGGGTCAATGGCGGTTTCAGCCGCATTTCCGGCTATCCACGCGAGGAAGTGATCGGCCACAACGCCAGCCTGCTGAAGTCAGGCCTGCAAGGGGCTGCCTTCTATAAGGCCATGTGGACCGAATTGGCCAGCAAGGGCGAATGGTCGGGCGAGATCTGGAACCGCCGTAAGGATGGCGAAGCCTTCCCCGAATGGCTGACCATCAAGGCAGTTCCCGACCAATCTGGCCGCATCGACCGCTATGTCGGGGTGTTCAGCGACATTTCGAAGCACAAGCGGGCGGAAGAAACCATCCGGCATCTGACCTATTACGATCCGGTGACCCGTCTGCCCAACCGCTATCTGTTCCAGGACCGTATCGGCCAAGCGCTGGAACGGGCGCGCCGCACCGAACGCAAGGTGGCGCTGGTGCTGGTCAGTCTAGACCGTTTCAAGACCGTCAATGAAACACTGGGTCATCAGGTCGGCGACGATCTGCTGCGCGAAGTGGCGGGACGATTGATGAATTCGGTGCGGGCCGAGGACACCGTCAGCCGCCTGCGCGGCGATACCTTCTGTTGCGTGCTGCTGGAACTGGGGCAAAGCCACGACGCCAACCCGGTGATCAACCGCATTCTCGATTGCTTTGCCCAGCCCTTCATGATCGGTGGGCACGAACTGTTCATCACCGCCAGCCTGGGCATCAGCATCTTCCCGCTGGACGCCACCGAAATCGACGACCTGATTCAAAAGGCGGAAACCGCCATGAACCGGTCGAAGGAACGGGCGGAAAACACCTATCATTTCTATACCCCGGAGATGAACGCCAATTCGATGGAACGGCTGCGCCTGGAAACCGACCTGCGCAAGGCCATTCATCGCGGCGAGTTGGTGCTGCATTATCAGCCCAAGGTCGAGGCAGCCACCGGGCGATTGCTGGGGGCGGAAGCTCTGGTGCGTTGGCGTCACCCGGAATATGGCATGGTGCCGCCCATTCGCTTTATCCCGATTGCCGAAGATACCGGCCTGATCCTGCCCATCGGCGCGCATGTCCTGCGCGAAGCCTGCGATCAGGTGCATGTCTGGCGGCAGATGGGGCTAAAGACGGTGCGCGTCGCCGTCAATATCTCGGCCCACCAGTTCCGGCAACCCGATCTGGTGGACAGCATTCAGCGGATTTTGGAACTGGCCGACATTCCCGCCAGCATGATCGAGTTGGAACTGACCGAAAGCGCGGTCATGCGCAACGCCGATGCTGCCGTGCAAGTGCTGACCAAGCTGCATGACCTGGGCTTTGAAATCGCCATCGACGATTTCGGCACCGGCTATTCGTCGCTCAGCTATCTGAAGCGTTTCCCCATCGACCGGCTGAAGATCGACAAATCCTTTGTCCAGGATTTAGGTATCAGTCAAACCGGTGAAGGCATCGTCGGGGCCATCATCGCCATGGCTCATAATCTGAAAATGTCGGTCATCGCCGAAGGGGTGGAAACCGCCCAGCAGCTTTCCATGCTGACGGATCTGAAATGCGATGAAATCCAGGGCTATTATTTCTCGAAGCCCTTGCCACCCGAGGAATTCGCCGAATGCCTGAAAGCGGGGGTTCTGATCGGGCATGACGCCTGAGCAGCCCCCCCCCGGTTCAGCACCTTAACCAGCCCGGCCATCGCTCCGGGGCGACAGGCAGATCGGCGCATAGACCGTCACATAGAGTGCAAAACCACAGCTCCACAACAGGCCGGACAACCACAAGCCTGCCGACATGGACGCCAACACGCCAAAGACCCGCAGCACCGCCGCCGCCATGATCAGCCCATAGG
>JASLCK010000212.1 GCA_030151865.1 Rhodospirillaceae bacterium
GCTCAGTTGGTAGAGCAGCTGACTCTTAATCAGCGGGTCCAAGGTTCGAGTCCTTGTGCGCCCACCATATTTTCCCTAAGAGATTAGGGGGCCTACGAAGGCCCGGTGATGCTGCATCACCGGGCCTTCGGCGTTTTTGTATCACGCCCGCATCACTGAACCGGAAATGTTGCTGATGTGGTGATTGGCGCGAGTGATATGACTCATGCCGAGTGCCTCCGGTTGCACTTGATTGTAGCGGCGCGCGCGATTTTAGACAGTTTAGCGCGCGATTTTAGACAGCGCCGCGAGCCTCGGAAGCCGGGTTTTGAAGCCCCCTGAAAGGGGGCATTCACGATGTCAAAGAGCACCCCCTTTTCAGGGGGTGCGGTGGCCCAAGAGGCAGTATCCGACAGGGCGGGCGCCGGGGGCTTCGCAGGGGTGCGAACAGGACCGGCATTCGTACTTGTCCAGGGGCACCAGATAGGGCGACAGCAGCAGGTCGCGCGGGGTGATGCGCCAGGCATCGGTGGCGCGCAGCAGTGGCGCGCCCTCCATCAGGAACGACCACGCCACCAACTCGGAACAGAACCACGCGTCATCATCATGCCATTGGCGGTGCAGCCCCCAGCCCACCACACCGGCCCAATCGTAGGGACGGCCGATGACCCATTTGGCTCTTGTCAGTGCGGCGTTGGCCGTCCCTTCGTCCACCGCCACCTGATAGCGTTCCACCCGGCTGGGGGCATCGTCCCGAGGGTCGCGGATGCAGACGCCCCGGCCGGGGACGGCGCCCAACAGGCGGCCGTCCTCCAACTCGAAATCCACATGGCTGGCCCACGACCAGGTGGCGGCCTGCACCACCCGGCCGGTAAGCCCCATGCCGCCCGAGAAGCGGAGCGCGATCACGACAGCGCCTCAAACAACGCGTCGATTTCGGCGGTGGCCGTGATAGTGCCCTCGCCGATGGCCACGTATATCTCGGCCTCCTTGGCAAAGCAGGCCAGGACATGGGCACGCGCGGCGGCGACCATTGCCTTTACCTGTTCGTTGGTCAGGGCCTCGAAACCGTGGGGGAATTTCCAGGGTTGGCCATCCACGCGCAGCCCTTCGTTCACCGCCGCCAACTCGGCCAGGTAGTTGCTGCGGCTGTCCTTATCGGTCGGCAGGCGCCACCCGTTCCAGGTCGTTCCCGCCGTCTCTGCCTCCCAGCGCCGGGCGGGCAAGTGAGCCCGCAGGACCGAACGCGCCGGATCATGGGAAGCAACCACTGCATCCAAGAGGATGTTCTGTTCCTCAGACAGGCTATCCCGCCCGTTGATCGAACCATCTTCCGACCAACTGATGGGGAGACCTGTCAAGCCAGCGGCGGCCATTTCCGCCCCGAAAGTGGGGCCAAGTTTCTTTTCCATTTTAACCTCGCACCTTTCCTTGAACGGTGACGCGATAGCCAGCGGAAGGGCCGCCCTTCAGGGTGAGGGTGCCAGAGCCGACATAGTTCATGACATTGGCAGTGTGCGGACCTTCCACGGCGTAAATCACGCCAGATACGGCAAACGGATTGACGTAGCCGTTGTTGGGGGAAAGGCCCAGAAAGCAACCGTCCTGGACCACACCGTCCAGGCACAACGCCGCGCCGTAGCTCACGAGCGACGCGCTGATGGTCGCGCCGCCGCTCGCCGACAGCGTGACGCCTTCGTCAGCCCAGGTCAGAAACTGGATACAGGATGCGGTAGTGACCTGGGTATATGAAGTCGAGGATGTGGATACGTCAGCGGTCAGTGGGGAAATCAGCGGCAGGTCACGGCGGTTGAAATAGGACAGCACGAACCGCTGCTGATAGGTGTCCGCAAAGGCCGGTCCCGCCACCACATAGACCATGCCCACCAACGTGCGGGTGGCATCACCAATCTTGATTTCCACGCCGTCCGCGCTGGTCGAATGGCCGGTGGCGCTGGCCTCCAACGCCATGTTGGCACCGTTCATGTAGGCGTAAACATAGCAGGTGGTGGCGGCCACCAGGCCCGTGGGGGCCAGGTTCACACCAGCGGCCGGAACGGTCTGCACCACGCCGTTGATGATGAGTTTGCTTCCGTTGTAGGGCGACAGCAGAAGGTACGCCCCCGACTTGGTGAGACGGCACTGGCCATGCGCCGCGTTGATGGCGCGCCCTACCGTCTTGAAGGCCGCGCCGTTGCAGACCACAAGGCAGCTTTCTCCCGGCGACAGGGTGACGCTGGCCAAGCCGTCGATCAGCTCGGCGCCGTTGGGGTCCAAGGTGACGGTGCCAGTGCCGCTATTGCGCACGGCACACCACCAGCCGTCGCCCAGGGTGGCGGCGGCGGTAAACGCCAAGGTGTAAGCGCCGGTATAGTCGATCAGCTTGGAGCGGTCGGCCACCAGGGCGGTATATGCCGCCGCCTTCGCCACCACCTTCATGGTGTCGACCACCACATTCTCGGCAATCAGCGCCATGATGGCCTGCCGTAGTTGAGACACATCGCCTTCATCCGGCACCAAGCCACCCGCCTTGATGACGTTCAGGATTTCGTCGGTCAGCGCGTTGTCATGGGCGGCGGTGTCCAGCGACGGCTTGATGGTGCCATCCGCCGAGCCATCGGTGAATTTGCCGTTGTGCAGCCCCACGCGGGGGTCGCTCTTGGGATAGTCCATGGTCCTATTGCTCCTAGACGTACCAGATGATGGTGTGGGCGGGTTTCAGCCGCTCCAGCATGCAAATCAGCGATTGGGCGCCCCAGCTCGCATAGGGTTCGCCGTGATAGCTGCGCCCATGGCGGCGGCGGAAAACGGTTTCCGGGGGAAGGTGCACTTCCCAGACCCGTTGCATCTCGGGACCGCCGTAGGGCGTGCCGTGGGTGCGGCGGCCATGGAACCGGGCGCGGCGTTCGGTGATGGTGATTTCAAATCCCAGCGCCGCCGCCAGGGCGACGAAATAGGCGGGGGACTGCCCGCCGGTCGCGGTCAGGCGGGCGACCACCTGGGCGCGGCGCTCGGCGATGGTGGCCGCCGCGCCGCTGCACGGGTCGGGCAGGCCGCACACCCGTTCCCAATCGGGCAAGAGTTCCAGCGTGGTGCGCGGGTCGGCTTCTTCGATCAGGTCCAGCGCGCGGTTGTGGGCGCGCGCCAGACCGTCCGCCATGGCCAACAACACCGTGGTCAGCACGGTATCGGGTTCGCGCGGCCAGGCGGCGCCCGTGGGAAGCAGGGCCTGAAGCTGGGACAGGTAAAGTTC
>JASLCK010000230.1 GCA_030151865.1 Rhodospirillaceae bacterium
CAGGGCTTGGGCGACACTTTGCCCTGGCAGCACAGGCAAGCGCCAGAAGGCAGCGGCAATTGTGGGCAGCAAGGTCAGGGGATGGGCGACCCAGCGCCGTCTGTCCCGCAAATCCAGCATCGGCAGGGCAGCGGGCAGACGGACCATTCGGTCGGTCGCCCCGATGCGCTTCAAATAGCGCCAAACCTCGCGGTTGCCGCCCACCACCATGTGGGTTCCGTTATCGATGGACGCGTCGAGCACCGGATCATGCCAGGATCGGCAGCGCCCGCCCGCCTGACCGGCCCCTTCATACAGGGCGACATGGTGGCCCAGATCGATCAGGGTTAAGGCGGCGTTCAGGCCGGCAAGGCCCGCCCCGATGATGTGGATGCTCATGACATGAGGTCAGCGGCGCAGTAAGGCCAGATAAAGGCCGTGCACGGCGCAATAGAAACGTTGCTCGTGGGTCAGTTGGATATTGGGGTTGGCCAAAGGATCGGCATAACGCAGCCGTCGCGCCAAGCGTTTGCCCAGCCGCACAACGATGGCGGTCTTGATGCGCAGGCGCAGACCTTTGATCAGACGGGGCAGTTCCGCCCCTTCGGTCAGCAACTGATCCACATGGTCCAGGGCGCGGTTGATGATCTTGCGGACTTCCGGTCCGGCCTTGGGGGCGTCCAGGATATCTTCACGCAATCCGGCTTCGCGCAGCCAGTCCATCGGCAAATAAATCCGGTTCAGGCGCAGGCGGTCGTTGCGGATGTCGCGCAGCACGTACATCACCTGCAAGGCGATGCACAGACTGTCGCAAGCGGCGACGGCGCGCGGATCGGTGACATCGTGCAAATCCAGCAGAAATCGCCCGACCGGAACAGCGGAGAGGGCGCAATAATCCACCAGATCCTGCCAATTGGCGGTCCGGTTGCGCACCGCGTCGCATTTATAGGCGGCGATCAGTCGCCGGGCATAAGGCGCGCCGCGTCCCAATGTCAGCGGGTCTAGCTTGAACAATCGGGCCAGTTTTTGTTCCGGCAGCATGAAACGGTCGTCGGCGATATCGTCGGCGGCGCGGGCAAAGCGGTAAAAGGCGTGAATTTGCGGGCGGATCGCCGATGGCAGCATCCAGGACCCAACGGGATATTTCTCGCCCCCCGACGGTGTGGTGACGGCCGTAATGGGCAGGGTGGTGACTGAAACGCTCATGCCCGTCCGCCTTTCTGGTCGCTGATTGCTCACCTCACCTAAAGGGAGATACCAGAAAGCCGCAAGGACAGCTATATATCCATAACGAGTACTCGTTCCAGACAGGATCTCATACCTTCCGATGCCTGAAACCAATCGGCTTTCCACAGTGGCGCAGGATGTACGCCGCTATGACCGCGACCGCTTCGGCACGGTTCTGTTCGCTCCAACGGCGCACCGCGAGGCGCTGCTGACCTTGTTTGCCTTCAATCTGGAACTGGCCCGCGTGCGCGAACAGGTCAGCGAACCGATGCTGGGGCAAATCCGTCTGCAATGGTGGCGCGATACCATCGATCAGTTGTTTGAAAAGGGCGCGCCTACCGGGCAAAGCCATCCCGTCGCCCAGGATTTGGCGCTGGTCATCCGCCAGCGCGGTCTGTCGCGTTCGCCCTTCGACCGACTGATCGACAGCCGCGAAACCGATTTGGACGACGAGCCTTTGGCCGATATGACCGCGTTGGAGGATTACGCCGAGGGCACGTCTTCGACGCTGAACTATCTGTCCTTGGAAGTCTTAGGGTTGGGCGAACATGACGACGCCATGCGCGCCGCCCGTCATGTCGGCATTGCCTGGGCCTTGACCGGTCTGCTGCGGGCCTTACCGTTTCATGCGGCGGCGGGACGGGTGATGATGCCCAGCGCGCTTTTGCAAGCTGCCGGTGTCAGCCGCGAGGAACTGCTGCGCGGCGAAACCAGCCCCAATCTGAAGACCATGACCCGCGATGTTGCCCAACGCATCCGTGACCATCTGGCCCGGGCCCGCCAATACCGCGATACCTTGCCCAAGGCCGCCCTGGCCGCCTTGCTGACGGCCCCGCTGGCTGACGCCTATCTGGCGCGTCTGGCCCGTGTCGATCATGACCCCATGAATACCACATGGTCGCTAACCCGCCCCCATGTGGCCCGTCTGGCGGTGCATGCGATGATCAAGCGGTACTGAAATCTCAAGAAAAAACCGGGCCTTAGAGCCCGGTTTTTAATTTCGATCCCAACTTTTAAGCTTGGGTCTTCCAGCTTTCCAAATCGCGCAGGGCGCGGATGGCATAAAGCTTTTTGCGTTCCCGGCCTTTGATGCGCCGTCCGCGTTCGTCGCGGTCGTCGGTCGGTTCGGGGAACAGGCCGAAATTGACGTTCATCGGCTGGAACGTTTCGGCATTGGCGCCGCCGGTGATGTGGTTCAGCAACGCCCCAAAGGCGGTCGTCACAGGCGGCAGGCTGGGTTGCCCGCCTAACCGCTCGGCGGCGGCGAAACGGCCAGCCAGCAAACCGACGGCGGCACTTTCCACATAGCCTTCACAGCCCGTGACCTGACCGGCAAACCGCAAGGCTGGACGGACCTTCAGGCGCAGGCTGGCGTCCAAAAGGCGCGGGCTGTTCAGGAAGGTGTTGCGGTGCATGCCGCCCAACCGGGCGAAGTCGGC
>JASLCK010000232.1 GCA_030151865.1 Rhodospirillaceae bacterium
CCTGGGGCGGCTGGCCACCAAAGGACTGGCGGTCCCGACCGGCGGGCGCGGTCTGGTGGTGCGGGAATTGGACCTGGATGAAGTGGTCGAGCTTTACGCCCTGCGGGAAATTCTGGAAGGGGCGGCGGCACGCATGGCCTCGCAACAGGCGTCGCAGTTCGAACTGGACAACCTGTCAGACCTGCAATCCGCTTTCGAGGCCCCGTCCGACAACCCGGCGGAATTGGCCCGGCTGAACCGGCTGTTCCACCAGGCGATCTTCCGCTCGGCCCATAACCGCTATCTGGACACCGCCTTACAGGATTTGCAGGACTTCATCGGCTTGCTGGGTCCGACCACCTTCGGCGCGGAAGGCCGTCCGCAAACCGCCATCACGGAACATCGCAACCTGCTGGCCGCCATCATTGCCCGCGACCCCGACCAAGCGGAAGCGATCGCCCGCCAACATATCCGTGAAGCTTTAAGAACGCGGCTGCGGCTGCTGCGGGAATAACCCCCACCTCAACCGTCTGTCCCAAACCTCGCCAAGGCGGAAGGGGACAGATGGCACCGCATAAATGTCGCATAACGTATATTACGAATAAACCCGGCAGCCGTGAAGGCGGTCTCGATAACCACCGTCACGGTGCTGCAGGGTTTACCGATTATTGAGCGCCAGAGTGTCCGTTAAGACCGATAGCGCGCGGCCGGCTGATCATTGCCGTAGCCCGGCATCATGGCAAAGCGGGCCTGTTCCAGTGCGGCCCATTGGCCTTCATCGGGCAGCGGCGGGATGGTGACCGGTTCCTTGCGGTCGAAACCGACCAAGGCGGCGTCCACCAGATCGCCCACGTCCATCACGCCCGAGGCCTGATTGACGTCCATGCCGGACTTTTCCCAGATGTCGGTACGGGTGGCGGCGGGCAGCACGGCCTGGACATAGATGCCCTGATCGGCAAATTCCACCTGCAAGGCCTTGGAAAAGGTCAGCATATAGGATTTGGTGGCGCTATAGATGCCGGGGATAAATTCCGGCGCCAGGGCCAGAACCGACGCGATATTGATGATCGCCCCCTGTCCCCGCTTGACCATCCCCGGCAAGGCCGCATGGGCCAACAAAGTTGGCGCGGTGACGTTCAGACGAATCAGCCAATCCTGCTGTGCCGCCGTGGTCTGGGCAAAATTGCCCGCCAGATTGGACCCGGCATTGTTGACCAAAAGATCGACCGGCCCGCCCTGGCTCAGACGCTGCTGCACCGTCTCCAGTTGGGCCGCGTCGGTCAGATCGGCGACGATCACTTCGACCGCGACGCCATATTGGCTTTTCAGTCGATCCGCCAGTTTTGTCAATTTGTCGGCGGACCGGGCCACCAACACCAGATCATAACCGCGCGCCGCCAGACGGTCGGCATAGGTAGCGCCGATACCGCCCGACGCGCCGGTCACCAAGGCTGTCGCCATGGGAAATCTCCTTCCAAAGGGTTTGAAACTCCGCCCGCGAAGGCTCCGCGTCGGCCATGACCTGACGCAGATGTAAGGCGTTTCAGCTTTGTCGAAAGCCCCTTTGGAAGAGTTCCGTCAGACCACCGGATGGTAGCGGCCATCGCTGCCGAAGAATTCACCGTCCTGATAGAACCGTTCGGCCCCGGCCTGCTTCAACACCGCCAGCAGACGCGGCAAGGGTTGACCCGCCGCTTCCAGTTTAGCGATGACGTTCTTGGCCCCCAGACGATCGAGCAATTCGAACGGCCCTTCCTTCCAGGCGAAGCCCCACCGCATGGCGCGGTCGATATTGACGATATCGTCGGAAATCTGCGGCACCAGATCGGCGGCATAAAGCAGGGTTCCGCCCATCACGTCCCAGGCGAAGCGGCTTTCCAGATCGTCGCCCAGCAGCAGCGAAGCGGCGTCCTGATGGCGGGGTTGCAACTGCACGGCCTGGGTGGGGCGCCACTGACCGCTTTGCAGGTCAAAGGTTTCCTTGCTCTTGGACCCGTCGGGCAGTTTCTTGACCCGATAGAACCCGCCGCCCGCCTTGCGGCCCAATTGGCCGCGCTCCAGCAACGCCTGTTCCGTCGCCGGAAAAGCGGTGAAGGCCCGGCCGACATCGCCCTGGGGCAGATTGACCGCCAGATTCTTGCCGACAAAATCCATCACATCCAGACCGATCAGATCGATCAGACCGTAAAAACCGGTCGAGGGCAGGCCGACCGGCGCGCCCAGCAAGGCGTCGATGGTTTCCTGCGACAATCCTTGCGCCAGATAGGGCTTGGCCTTGTGCAGTCCCGACAGCATCCAAAAACAGCCGATACGGTTGCCGATGAAATTCACTGTGTCCTTGGCATGCACCACGCCCTTGCCCAGCACATCGCGGCCATAGGCGGCCAGGGCGTCCTTGACCTCGGCCAGGGTGTCGTCACCCGCGACGATTTCCAGCAGCTTCATCACCCGCACCGGGTTGAAGAAATGGGTCACCACGATGTCCTGACGCAACCGCTCGGGCTGACCGTCCACGATATCGCGCAAGGGAATCCCCGAGGTGTTGGTGCTGATCACCGATCCCGGACGGCGCACCTGCTCGATGCGCTGGAACAACGCGCGCTTGGTCGGTAAATCCTCGATCACCGCTTCGCAAATCCAGTCATACCCGGCGATGGCGGGCAGATCGGCTTCGATCTCGCCCAAGGTGATCAGGCCGCGCAGACGGGCGGCTTCGGCTTCATCGGCGGCGGTGGCCAACGCTTTGGCCAGACCCTTTTCCGCCGCGGCCCGGCTAACATCCAGCAACAGCACCTTTTGCCCAGCCGCCGCAACCGCCGCCGCGATGCCGCTGCCCATGGTGCCCCCGCCGATCACCGCGACGGATTGGATGGTTCTGGCCATATCTCAACTCTCCTGGTCATACATTCTGGGGCGGATATTTAACTCACATGCCGTGGATGTCAAATTATATATCCATTCACTTAATGGATTTTATTGTGTTGACGCGACGCAAAAATGTGAAATAGCCTGGAGGTAGATGATTTCCACCAAGGAGCGCCTTGACCATGTTGCGCAAGCTGCTGACCGCCGTGACTTTTGCCGCCGCCACCTTCGGCGCTGTTCTGTCTGCCCCCGCCCAGGCCGCGCCCCAACCCCAGGTTCTGCGGGTCGGGGTCAGCGCCGGGCCTTATGCCGAAATCCTGCGCTATGCCAGCGAACTGGCGTCCAAGGACGGGCTGGATGTGCGGGTGATCGAATTCAGCGACTGGACCCTGCCCAATGCCGCCCTGTCCCAGGGCGATCTGGATTTGAACAATTTCCAGCACCTGCCCTATCTGCAAAATCAGGTGGCGCAGCGCGGCTATGATCTGGTGCCGATCGCCAAAAGCATCATCGTGCCGTTCGGTCTTTATTCGAAGAAGCTGACCAGCCTGGACCAGATCAAGGATGGCGCCACCACCGCCATTCCCAACGATCCGTCCAACGCCGCGCGCGGCCTGCAATTGCTGGAAAAGGCCGGGTTGATCAAGCTGAAGCCGGGTGCCGACATCCAGGCCACCCAGGCCGATATCGCTGAAAACCCCAAGCATCTGAAAATCCGCGAACTGGACGCCGCCCAATTGCCGCGCGCCCTGGACGATTTGGATTTCTCGGTGGTCAGCCTGAACTACGCCATCAACGCCGGTCTTGATGCCAAGAAGGCGCTGCTGCGCGAAGATTCGGACAGCAAATGGAATCTGGTGTTCGCCACCCGCGCCAAGGACAAAGACAACGACGCCATCCGCCGCTTTGTCGCCATCTATCGTTCGCCCGAGGTCAAGGCCTTCATCAAGAAGCGGTTCGACGACACCATCCTGACCACCTGGTGAGCGCCATGATCGAACTGCGCGAACTCTCGAAAATTTTCTCGGGCACGGCGGGTCACACCGCCGTGCTCAAGGATGTCACCCTATCGGTCGAAAAAGGCGAGATTTTCGGCATCATCGGCCGATCCGGCGCGGGCAAAAGCACCCTGGTGCGCTGCATCAACCTGCTGGAACACCCGACTTCGGGCCGGGTGGTGGTGGATGGCCAGGATATTACCGAACTGCCGGACCAGTCCTTGCGCCAGCTCCGCTCGAAGATCGGGATGATCTTCCAGCATTTCAATCTGTTGTCCTCGCGCACGGTTTACCAAAACGTCGCCTTTCCGCTGGAACTGGCCGGGCTCAACAAAGGTGAAATCCGCCTGAAGGTCGAACCCTTGCTGGAACTGGTCGGCTTGCTGGACCGGCGTGACCATTATCCGGCGCAATTGTCGGGCGGGCAGAAGCAGCGGGTCGGCATTGCCCGCGCCCTGGCGTCCTCGCCGTCGGTGCTGCTGTGCGACGAAGCAACCTCGGCACTTGATCCCGAAACCACCAAGTCGATCCTGTCGCTCTTGAAGGACATCAACGCCAAGTTGGGCCTGACCATCGTCCTGATTACCCACGAAATGCAGGTGATCAAGGAAATCTGCGACCGCGTCGCGGTGCTGGATCATGGCCGGGTGGTGGAACAGGGCAGCGTCTTCGACGTCTTCACCAATCCGCGCGCCGATGTCACCAAAAGCTTCGTGCGCGATCTGATCGAGCGGGAATTGCCCACCAGCCTGGGCGATTTGCTGCGTGAGCCCATCGGCCAGCGCGGCGAGCCGGTGCTGCGCATCGTCTTTACCGGGGCGTCGGCCAATCTGCCGGTGCTGTCGGACATCGTGCGCCGCTTCGACGTGGTCTTGAACATCTTGCAGGCCAACGTCGATTACATCCAGGGCGCGCCCTACGGCAACATCGTGGTCCAGGCCAGCGGGGCCGGGCGCAACATCCAATCGGCCATCGACCATATCCGATCCAACAATCTGCGCGTGGAGGTTCTGGGACATGTCCCCAGTCATGATTGGGCTGCTGCTTGACGCCCTGTGGGAAACCATCGCCATGGTCGGCGTTTCCGCCGGTCTGGCGGCCCTGTTCGGCGTGCCGCTCGGCGTTGTGCTGATCGTCACCTCGCCCGGCCATATCCTGCCCAGCCCGCGCTTCAACCGGGTGGTGGGGCTGGTGGTCAACGCCACCCGTTCGACCCCCTTCATCATTCTGCTGGTGGCGATCATCCCGTTGACGCGCCTGATCGTCGGCAGCTCGATCGGCACGGCGGCGGCCGTGGTGCCGCTGACCCTGGCGGCGATCCCGTTTGTCGCCCGGCTGGCCGAAAGCGCCCTGCGGGAAGTCGATCCCGGCCTGATCGAAGCCGCCCAGGCCATGGGGGCGACACCCCGCCAGATCGTCTTGAAGGTCCTGGTGCCCGAAGCCTTGCCCGGCATCGTCGCCGGCGTGACCATCACCATTGTCAGTCTGGTGGGCTATTCCGCCATGGCGGGCGCGGTGGGTGGCGGCGGCTTGGGCGATCTGGGCATCCGTTACGGCTATCAGCGCTTCCAGCCCGATGTCATGGCCACCGTGGTGGTGATTTTGATCCTGCTGGTGCAGGGCGCGCAAAGCCTGGGCGACCTGCTGGCACGGCGGCTGAACAAGCGCCTGATCCGCACCCGCTAACAAAGCAAATCCGAGGAAACACGCCATGAGCGCCACCGTCACCCAGTTCAAGCCGGTTCTGCCGCAAATTCCGCCCGGTCTGTTGTCCCTGATCGGCAACACCCCGCTGGTGGAAGTGACCAAGCTGGATACCGGCCCGTGCCGCCTGTTCATCAAGCTGGAAAGTGCTAATCCCGGCGGTTCCATCAAGGACCGCCCTGCCCTGGCGATGATCGAGGCGGCGGAAGCCCAGGGCCTGCTGAAGCCGGGCGGGACCATCATCGAGGCCACGGCCGGCAATACCGGCCTGGGCCTGGCCCTGGTCGCCGCCGTCAAGGGATACCGGCTGGTGCTGGTGCTGCCCGACAAGATGAGCCGCGAGAAGATCTTTCACCTGAAGGCCATGGGGGCCGAAGTGGTGATGACCCGATCCGACGTCGGCAAGGGTCATCCGGACTATTATCAGGATCTGGCCCAACGTCTGGCCCGTGAAACCCCCGGCGCCATCTTCATCAACCAGTTCGGCAATCCCGCCAATCCCCTGGCCCATGAAACCAGCACCGCGCCGGAAATCTGGGAACAGATGGATTACAACGTCGATGCCGTGGTGGCGGGCGTCGGATCGGGCGGCACCCTGACCGGCATCAGCCGCTTCTTTGCCCGCACTTCGCCCAAGACCGAAATCGTTCTGGCCGATCCGGTGGGTTCGATCCTGGTGGATGTGGTCGAAGGCCGCACGCCCCGCGAGCCTGGAAGCTGGTTCGTCGAAGGCATCGGCGAGGATTTCATCCCCGAGATCGCCGATCTGTCGCGCGTCAAGGCCGCCTATTCCATCAGTGACGGCGAATCGTTCGAGGCTGCGCGCGTCCTGCTGCGTCAGGAAGGCATTCTGGTGGGTTCGTCCTCGGGCACGTTGCTGGCCGCCGCGCTACGCTATTGCCGCGCCCAGACCACCGCGAAACGGGTGGTGGTGCTGGCCCCCGACAGCGGCAACAAATATCTGTCGAAGATGTTTAACGATTATTGGATGGCCGATCAGGGCTTCATCGAACGACCCAGCACCGGCGATCTGCGCGATCTGGTCAGCCGCCGCTATGACGAGGGCGCGGCCGTCACCATCGCCCCCGCCGATACGCTGAACATCGCCTATTCGCGCATGAAGCTTTATGACGTGTCGCAATTGCCGGTCGTCGATGACGGCAAGGTCGTGGGCATCCTGGACGAGTCCGACCTGTTGCTGGCGGTGTTCGACCATCCCGAACGCTTCAACGACCGGGTGGACAGCGCCATGAGCCAGGGCCTGGAAACCATTTCCGTCAACGCGCCGCTGGGCGAAGTACTGGCCGTTTTTGACAAGGGCCATGTGGCCGTCGTCGTCGATCAGGACCGCTTTATCGGTCTGATCACCCGGATCGACCTGATCCATCACCTGCGCCGTAAGGTAGACCAGAAATGACCAAGCACCCCACCGCCCCCGCTTTCAAGGGGCTGGCGACTCGCGCCATTCATGGCCGTCAAAAGCATGATCTGTCCACCGGCGCGGTGATCACCCCGATTTACGCCACCTCGACCTTTGCCCAAAGCCTGCCGGGCGTGCATAGCGGCTGGGAATATTCCCGGTCCGGCAACCCCACCCGTTCGGCCTTTGAAAATGCCATCGCCGAGTTGGAAGGCGGGGCGGCGGGCTTCGCCTTCGCCTCGGGGCTGGCGGCGGAAGCCACGGTGCTGGAACTGCTGGAACATGGCAGCCACATCGTTGCCGGATCGGACGTCTATGGCGGCACCTGGCGGCTGCTGAACCGCGTGCGCGGTCATTCGGCCAATCTGGCGGTCAGCCATGTGGACGGCACCGATATCGAAGCCATCCGCGCCGCCATCACGCCCCGTACCCGCCTGATCTGGGTGGAAACCCCCGGCAACCCGCTGCTGAACGTTGCCGATCTGGAAGCCATCGCTAAGCTGGGCAAGGAACGCGGCATCCTGACGGTGGCCGACAACACCTTTGCCTCGCCCGCCGTGCAGCGGCCCCTGGATTTGGGTATCGACATCGTCGTCCATTCGGTGACCAAATATATCGGCGGTCATTCCGATCTGGTGGCGGGCGCCGCCGTGGTCCGCAATGACCCCGAACTGATTGAACGCCTTGGCTTCCTGCAAAACGCCGTGGGCGGGGTGCTCGACCCGTTCTCCAGCTTCCTGGCGCTGCGCGGCCTGCGCACCCTGCCCTTGCGCATGGAACGCCACGGAGCCAACGCGCTGACCATCGCACGCTATCTGGAAAACCATCCCAAGATCGAACACGTCAATTATCCCGGTCTGGAAAGCCACCCCCAGCACGCTCTGGCCAAGCGCCAGATGGCCAATGGCGGCGGCATGGTGTCGTTCCTGCTGAAGGGCGATGAAAAGGCGGCCTTCCGTGTGCTGGAAAAGCTGCGGCTGTTCACCCTGGCGGAATCCTTAGGGGGCGTGGAAAGTCTGGTGGGCCATCCCTGGACCATGACCCATGCTTCGGTGCCCGAGGAACGCAGGCTGGCCCTGGGCATCACCCCCAGCCTGATCCGCCTGTCGGTCGGCATCGAAGACGCCGAAGACCTGATCGCCGATCTGGCCCAAGCCCTGGGCTGATCTTTCTTCGATGGTTCTAAAAAGAAAAGGCGGCTTGCCAAACGCAGGCCGCCTTTTTTCTTAGAGTGCTTCAGCTTAAATGCGAAAGTCTCTAGCGGCTGGCTGGTCGGGCACGGGGCTGACAAACCAGCGCCGGGGCGGTCAGGTCGTAAAGCTGATCGATCACCGCCTTTTGCTCCTGGCGCGTCGGGGCATGGGCCTGCATCAGCAGCCCCAAGCCAAAAATCGCCACCCCCCAGAACAGAGCCAGCTTCCATTGGGTGAAATAGTCATGCAACGGGCGACGGGTTGACTTCATGGCGGACCTCCCGCCGATGGAAAGAGAAAACCAACCCGGACATTCTCCTGCCAACGCCCGTTAAGCCTCTATTGGAAGTCCCATGAAAAACCCGTAAAAATGGATTTATTAAGGCTTAATATGGCTTTTCAGATCACCGAAAAACCATAAAACCCTGTCTTTATTGTCACAACCCGCCCTGTCAATCGCGGCGGGCCTTTAGAACAGGTGACATCATGACCCGCGCCGTTTCCCTTGGCTGTGTGCTTGCCGTAACCCTGGCTTTGTCGGCCTGCGGTCCCCGCTGGGTCAAGCCCAACGCCGCCCCCGGCGAATGGGAACAGATCAACGCCACCTGCCAGATGGAAGGGATGCGCCAAGTCCCCGCCGCCCCGACGTATCGCCTGGAACCGGGCAGCACCTATACTTCGACCCATTGCGACCATGACCACCGCAATTGCTCGACCTATCAGACCGTCAATCCGCCGACCTGGCAGACTTACGACGCCAACGAACCCCTGCGCGATCAGGTCATCAACGGCTGTTACGCCCGCAATGGCTGGATATCGAAGTGGTAGAGTCTGCCGCCTGATCAGGACGGCAGGCGGCGCAGCACCTGCAACACCTCGTCGGGGCGTTCGGCCATCAGCATGTGACCGGCGCCGTTCAGCACCGTCAGATGCGCGCCTGCCATCTTGGCGGCCAAGGCTTGGGCGGCTTTCAGGGGTGTCATGGCGTCGCGCTGGCCTGCGATGATCAGGGTCGGACAGGTCACCTGCGCCGCCGCGGTTGCGCCATCGTCATAGGCGTTGCAGGCGGCAAGGTCGTTGTGCAGCACCCCCGGCTTGGCTTTTTCCAGCAGGCGGACCGCGCCGCCCAGCATCCACAGACCCGGCGCGGTGCTGCCGCCCTGGGTGGCGCGGGTGCCGTGGCCCCACAGGCTGACCATGTCGATAGCGGCACGGTCATTGTTGTAAGCGGCATCCAGCAAGGCGGCATGCACCGGCATTGCCATCGCTGCGCCGATCAGCCCCAGGGCGGAAACCCGTGTCCCGTGACGGGCAGCAGCGTCCAGGGCCACCAGCGCCCCCATGGAATGACCGACCAGGGCCGCCTTACCGACGCCGAGATGATCCAACAACCCGATCACCCAATCGGCCAGGGCGGCGATGCTGGGCAAGGCAGGCCCGGCGCTGCGGCCATGGCCGGGCAGATCGACGGCCAGAACCGACCAGCCGTGATGGGAAAACCACCGGCTGTGCAGGGCCCAGACGGAACTGTCCATCCCGGCACCATGGATGAAGACAACCACCGGGCGGGCGGGATCGAAATCCTTACCGCCATCGGCGGCGAAAACGGCGTGACCGTTCAACAAGCTGCGCATGGTCTTTGATCCTTTCGCCGTCAAATCTTTTGCGAGGCGCGTAGCGCCTGGGCCAAATCGGCGATGATGTCGGCGGCGGCCTCGATCCCCACCGATAGACGCACCATGTCCTCGCCGATCCCGGCGGCGGCCAGTTGGGCGGCGTCCATTTGCTGATGGGTGGTGCTGGCCGGGTGAATGACCAAGGTCTTGGCGTCGCCCACATTGGCCAGATGGCTGGCCAGTTTCAGGCTTTCGATGAATTTGCGGCCCGCCGCACGGCCCCCCTTGACGCCGAAACTGATGATCGACCCCGCCCCCTTAGGCAACAGCTTTTGCGCCAGATCATGGTCGGGATGATCGGCCAAGGTGGGATGGGACACCCACGCCACCGCCTCGCTCTTGCCCAGGAAGTCCAAGACGGCGGCGGTGTTGGCGACATGGCGATCCATACGCAACGGCAGGGTTTCCACCCCTTGCAGCAGATAAAAAGCGTTGGTTGGTGACAAGGTGGCGCCGAAATCGCGCAAACCTTCGGTGCGGGCGCGCATCAAAAAGGCAGCGGTGCCGAACTGTTCGGTAAAGACCAGCCCATGATATCCGGCATAAGGCTGGCTCAGGGTGGGGAAACGGCCCGACGCTTCCCAATCGAAACGACCGCCATCGATGATCACGCCGCCGATGGTGGTGCCGTGTCCGCCAATCCATTTGGTGACGGAATGCATGACGATATCAGCCCCCCATTCCAGCGGCCGACAGAGATAGGGACTGGCGAAGGTATTGTCGATCAGCAGCGGCACACCGGCCCGATGGGCGATCTCGGCCACCGCCGGAATATCCAACACTTCCAAGCCCGGATTGCCGATGGTTTCACCGATCACCAGCTTGGTGTCGGGGCCGATGGCGGCGGCCAAACCCTGCAAGTCGCGGGGATTGACAAAGGTGGTCGTGATGCCGAAACGCGGCAGGGTATGGGCCAGCAGATTGATGGTCCCGCCATAGAGCGAGGACGAGGCGACGATATGGTCCCCCGCCCCCAGCAGCGTGGCGATGGCCAGATGCAGTGCCGCCATGCCGCTGGCGGTGGCAACCGCACCAACCCCGCCTTCCAAAGCGGCCAACCGTTCTTCCAACACCGCCGTGGTGGGGTTGGAAATGCGGCTGTAGATATGCCCCGCCTGTTCCAGATTGAACAAAGCCGCCGCCTGATCGGCGTCTTGGAACACATAGGATGTGGTCTGATAGATCGGCACCGCCCGCGCCCCGGTTACCGGGTCGGGATGTTGCCCGGCATGGAGCGCATTGGTTTCAAAGGCAGGAGGTTTGGGACCGGACATCGGACAAACTCGCACAAACAAGGAATGGAAAAGGATAACAGGCGTGGCAACCCACGGCTATGCGCCTCGGGCCTCGAGCAGAACGCGGGCCACATCGGCAAAGCCCAATCCGCCGGGGCGGTCGGTGATCCAGGCCGGGGCCGCCTGCATGCGATGCAGATAATCACGTATCGTGCTGACCCCCGCCGTCAGCGGCAGGGCGGCGAACATCGGCTCGTCATTCAAGGAATCGCCCACATAGAACACTGCGTCGGGATCGGACAGCAGGTCAAAATCGAACCGTTCAGCCAAAAGCTTACGGGCCATCGACAACTTGTCGTAAACCCCCAGCCAGCCCAACACCCACAGGGAATTGACGGTGGTGGAACAGCCCGCCATGCGCAGCCGGTGCAGCAAATCGTCTTGCAGGGCCGGATCTTGGGGCGCATCAAAGGCCAGCGATGTCAGGCGGAACGGCTGATCCGCCGCCAACGTCACACCGGGCAAAGCGCTGGCAATCTCGCCGGACAGGCGGTGCAAGCGGCCCCGCAACAGGGCTTGACGCGCCTCGCCATGCCAGAACACCCGATCAGGCACGGACGCGGCCTTGGTCTGATTTTGGGCCTGATTTTGGGGACAGTGCAGATAAAGTCCGCCGTTTTCAGCGATCACCGCATCGACCGGCCACATGCGGGCAATGCCATCGGCCCATCCGGCCGGAGCGGCGGTGACGGGAATGACCTGCACCCCGGCAGCCTGCAACGCCGCCAGGGCCGCAAAAGTCTCGGCGGGCAAACGGCCTTTCAGGGTCAGGGTGTCATCAACATCGGTCAGGACGAAGCGGACCTTGCGCAACCGCGCCGGGTCCGCCCGGTCCAACGACACTGGAGCTTGGATCACGCCCACACCCCGGTCCGGCGATCCTCCACCCGCGCGGCCTTGTGGGTGGCGCGGGG
>JASLCK010000276.1 GCA_030151865.1 Rhodospirillaceae bacterium
TTGACGGTAATAGACCTGGGCGTCCTGATGATGGCCTTGCAAATCCTGCGACACCCCCAAACCCTGCAAGGGACGGGGATCGGACGCAGCCATCAGGCGGGCCTTGCCGTAATTCTGATCGGCATCGGCGAAACGGCGCTGCATCAGCGACACCCGGCCCAGCGACAGCAGCGGTTCGATCGATGTCGGGAACTGCTGGATGGTCGCGCTATAACGCAACCGGGCGGTTTCCAGTTCGCCCATCAAGACCAGAACATCAGCCTGACCCATGCGCGCTTCCAGATTGGTGGGATCGCGGGTCGCGATCTGATCAAACAAATCGCGCGCCGAATTCAGATCACCGCTGGCCAGATTGGCCTTGGCCACCATCAACGTATTTTCGGTCATGGGAGACTTGGCCGCGGCGGCACTCTGAGAAGGAGTGCCGCCAGACAGTTCGGCACATCCGGCCAACAGACCGGCAGCGCACAGCATCACGGCGAAACGGGCGAAGATCATCATCGGGTTAAAGCCTCGCTCACATGCATGAAAGCCGGCCCGCCCAACAGCAGCATGACGGCAGGCAGGATCAGCAACATCATCGGAATGGTGATTTTAACCGCCAGCTTGGCCCCCTGTTCTTCCAGGCGCAGCATGCGGGCGGTGCGTTCGGACTTGGCCAGCACCTTCAAGGATTGGGTGATGGGGGTGCCGTAGCGATGGGATTGGATCAAGGTGGCCGACAAAGCCCGCAGGGATTCCACTCCCGTGCGTTCCGCCAGATTGCGCAAAGCGGAGATGGTGTCGGACTGGATTTGAGTTTCCTGGAACGTGAATTCCAATTCGTCGGCAATGGCCGGGCTGATGGTCTTCAATTCGGTCGCCACACAGCGCAAGGTGGCGCCCAGGCTATAACCAGCATTGGTACAAATCACCATCAGGTCCAAAGCATCCGACAGCGAGCGATGGATTTGTTTCTGACGGCGGCGCACCAAGGACTTCAACACCAGTTCCGGGGCCAGCATGCCGACCAGGAAACCGCCCACCATCAAAATCATGGAAACCATGGTCGATTGCGGTGCAATCCATTCGCGTCCCAAGGCAATCGACACCAGCGCCACACCCACCGCGCCGCACAGCACCTTGATGGCGACGAACGCCTGCAAGGCATAAATCTGTCGCAACCCAGCCGCCACCAGTTGGCGGGAAATCTCGCCCTGCTGCTTGGCGTTGAACAACGGCAGCTTGTTGCCCCAACTTGCCAACAAACGCAGCAGACGGCGGCGCAGCGGAATGTCCGGCACGGCTTCAGCGGTCGGAGTCGCGGCGACGCTAAAGCGGCGTGCTTCCGCCAAGGCGCGTTCCGACGCCTTGACCGAGGCGCTGCCTGAACGCACCAGCGCGATCCAGGCCACCAGACCAATGGCCAAAACCGCCAAGACATCCAAACGAAACAGGATGGATCCGTTCATGTCACGCCTCCAGCCGGGTCATCATTTGAATGACGAAAATCCCCACCGCGATCAGCCCAATCGCCACCAGCAGCATTTTCTGGCCGCTTTCGGTGGTGTAAAGCACGTCGAGATAGCTGGACCCCATGGCTTCCATGGCCCCCACCATCATGATCGGCACCGCCGCAATCACCTTGGTCGAAGCACGGCCCTCGGCGGTCAACGCCCTGGTCTTCAGGCGGGTATCGCGGCGCGAACGGATGATCGAAGCCAGATTTTCCAACGTTTCGCTCAACGGACCGCCGGTTTCCCGTTGCAGGCGCAAACACACCACGAAGAAAGAAAAATCAGGCAAATCAACACGCTTGGCAGTGTTGTCGAGCACCACCTGGGGGTCCATGCCCAGCCTGAGGGCATCGCCCATGCGGCGGAATTCCCGGCCCAGGGGGGCAGGCAGTTCTTCGCCCGCCATCTGGATCACCTGAACCACCGGCACACCCGCCTGAACGGCGCGGATCATCAGATCAAGGGCATCGGGGAACGAGTCCAGAAAGCGCTGTTTGAAGCGTGATGTCATAACCGACAGGCAGATCGTCCCCGCCAGAGAACCGCCCAGCAGCGCCGCCACGGGATACATCCAGCCGGGTTGACGAAAGAACACCAAGGGCGACGCCAAAGCCGCCATGCCCGCGATGATCACCGCCAGCACGATGACCGGCCCCATTGGCCCGGCCTTTTCCTGGGTACCATGCCAGAAATGATCAACGATCCGATTGATGCTGGCCAAAAGGGGCGGCGGCGGTGCCTTGGTCTCCTCCGTATCGGCCTTTTTAGCCACATCCAGGCTTGCGGGCTTGGTCGGCTCGATCAAATCAATGGCGCGCTGGCGCGAACGGGCATGGGGACTGTTGCGCATGGTATGACGCACGGTATCCCAGGCCAAAGCCCCCACCACCACCGCCATAAAGCAAGCAACGGTGATCACGTCTTCGGTGCCGATGCCGGTGGCGCTCATGATTGCAACGCCTCCATCAATGCGCTTTCCAGACCGTAATAGGCGGCGCGGGTCGCCAGGGCCGGGCGCAGGCCGGTGCTTTCGAAATTGCCGCGCACTTCATCGCCAAAGGTCGATGGGTCATAGCGGAAGGTAAACAGGTCCTGGCTAATGATGACGTCACCCTCCATCCCCACCAGTTCGGTGATCTGCGTGACGCGGCGTACCCCGTCGCGCATGCGTTCCAGCTGAACGATCAGATGCACCGCACTGGCGATCTGACGACGGATCGACAACAGCGGCAGATTGCCGTTAGCCAGCAACACCATGCTTTCCAGACGGGTGACCGCGTCGCGCGGATTATTGGCGTGCAGCGTGGTCATCGAGCCGTCATGGCCCGTATTCATCGCCTGCAAGACGTCAAAGGCCTCGCCGCCACGGGTTTCCCCCAGGATAATACGGTCGGGACGCATACGCAGGGCATTGCGGACCAACTGACGCTGATCAACCGCGCCACCGCCTTCGATGCTTTCGGGGCGGGTTTCCAGACTGACCACATGGGGCTGCTGCAATTGCAGTTCGGCGGCGTCTTCGATGGTCAGAATGCGTTCCCGCGCATCGATCACCCGCGACACCGCGTTCATCAAGGTGGTTTTGCCCGACCCGGTACCGCCGGAAATGATGATGTTGCAACGGCTTGCGGTCGCCACCTCCAACAGACGAGCCATGCCCGCCGACAGATTCTTTTGCGCCACCATGCGCTTCAAGGTCACATTCTGGCGTGAGAATTTGCGGATCGAGATACAGGCTCCGCGAATCGCCAGCGGCGGCAGCACCACATTGACGCGGCTGCCATCGGCCAAACGGGCATCGACCATCGGACTGGATTCATCGACGCGCCGCCCAACCGAAGCGGCGATGCGTTGCGCCACGTTGATCACATGGGCGTTATCGCGAAACGTGACCGACGTCAGTTCCAACCGTCCGTGGCGCTCGACATAAATCTGGTCCGGTCCGTTGACCAGGATGTCGCTGACCGTGTCGTCGGCCAGCAAAGGCTCGATGGGGCCGATGCCGAACATATCGTTCAGCAATTCCTCGACCATCTGGTGCTGTTCGCTGCCAGTCACCATCAGCCGGTCACGGGCCACCACGTCGGCCACCATCGTCGTCAAATCAGCCTTGACCTGATCGCGGGCCCGGCTGGCCGCCATCGACACATCGAGAGCCGAGAAAACAGCGGCGCGGATTTGCAGGAAAATCGGCGAGCGCGTCAGATTGGCATTGCCCTGCAAGGCATGATGCAGGGGCGGATGGGACGGGCTGGGGGTGTGGATATGGGTTTCGTGGTGCGGAGCCGCCGCCTGGGACGCAGTTCCCTGCTCCTGGTTCAAGGCCCCGCGCATCGCGCCATGACGACGCAACGCCCCTTCCATACCCGGCGGCAGCGGGGTCTGGTCGTCCTGGCTGTCGGCCCCGGCATCTCCGTCTTTGCCCAAAGATGCCATCAGCGCCGCCAAGGTGGCCTTGGAGCGCGTAAAAGCCTGCCCCTGCAAATCGGCTGCGGGAGCCGGAGCGGGCGGAGAGGTGGGCGCGGCGACGGGCGCCGCAGGCGGCGGCGAGGGTGCACGGTCGGACACCCGGTCAGGGACCGGATTGGGAACCGACATTTCCTCGACGGGATAATCCTGTTTGCGACCGAACATCAGGCCGACCTTTTCAACAGGCCCCTCAGCAGGACCGCCGCTTCACCCAGCCTAGCGGCAACCGACCGAACCAGACCGCGTTTTTCTTCCGCGACCTTGCGGCCTGACAGATCATTGGCAAGCTGCTGTAATCCCTTGGCCAGTGTGGTGGTGCCTGCCACCACCGGCGTGCCCAGATTTTCAGCCGCCGCCGCCGCTTCGTTATCGTGGGGCAGTTCCAACAGAACCTTACGGCCCACCGCCTGTTCAAAATCCTCACGCGTCAATTCGGCCTTACCGCCGGCATGGGCGTGATTGACCACCAAAACCGTTGCTGCGTGATGGTCGCGCGATTCCACCATGCGGATCAGCCGGGCGGTTTCCCGCGCCCCGTAAACCGAAGGGTCGCTGACGATTAACACGGTCTGCGCCTCTTCGGTCACGCATTGGCTGATGGGCCCGGCACGAGACGGAAGATCGGCGATGATATAGTGAAAATGCTTTTTCAACTCGCTGAGCAGGCGGCGCAATGCCATCTGGTCGGGCTGAGTACCAGCCGAAAAGTCCATTTCCGACGACAGCACCGACAAATACGGCCCCACCGGCACCAAGGTGCGGTTGACGTAATGGGGGTCCAGGCGGTTGACGTTCTTCAAAACGTCGGTCAGCCCTTCGTTGCTGCGGGTGCCCAACAAAACATTGGCCGGACCGCCATGGGGATCGAGATCAATCAGCGCCACCCGGCGGCGCTGCTGATTGGCCAACGACCAGGCCAGATTGACGGCGGCGGTGGACGCCCCCGCCCCGCCCCGCGCGCCGACGCAGGCTACCAGCTTGCCGGTGCGCATGCTCTGCACCGGTTCGCTCTTGCCGCTGGCCGACCCTAAAATACGCCGCAGCAGATCGGACGTCAGGGGTTTGGACAGGTAATCATCCACCCCCATGCGCAGCAATTCGCGGAACAAGCCCACGTCGTTGCGATCGCCGATCACCACCACCGACACGCTGGGCGCGCAGGCATCGGCCAACCGACCCAAATCCGACAACGGCATGGCGGAGGATGAAATATCCACCACCAAACGGGCGGGTGGGCGTTCCAACGCCCCCAGGGCCTGGATGGCGTCATCCACACTGCCCTGACGGATCAGGGTATGGGGCAGCATCTGTTCGATTGCATACCGCTCCATGACCGCCGTGCTATCCGCATCGGTCAGAAACGCGACAAACTCGGCGTTGCGCGGAATGTTATGCGCGCTACTGAGCAGGTTATCCATCAAGGACATGGCCATCATCCCTCCCGATCAGTTGCTTTTGAGGCCAGACGTTGACGTGGTCCCGCGCAAGGCCTTGACCTTATCGTCATGGTAGCGCGAGATCGCGGCGTCGGTGTCTTGCCCGTCTGGCCCGTCATAGGCACGCCCGCTGGCCAGATCTGCGGGATCGGCCACCATATTGGCCAGATTGTTGTTGGTGGCGCAGCCAAAGGCCACGGTGGGCCGACGGGCGGACCCCACGGCTTCGGACGGCGTGACCATAGTTTTGCAATTGGGGCCTTTGGCGGTGATTTGATAAATCACCAGGACCGTTTCCGGCTGGCCCGACGGCAGGCTGTCCAACGTCGCCAGGCCCTGTTCCAGCCCCAAGGCGTCGATGGAATTGCGGAACGAAGCCGCGCTTGGCGGCGGAACGCCATCAGGCAGGCGGACCCGAACCCGGATTCCCGCAGGCGGCAGGGTCGCCAATATTTGCTGGACCTGCTGGCGCTCGGCAGCAGACGGGGTGGCGAAATTGACTACCGCCACATTGGCAGATTTGGCTTGCAGCCGGATCACCGAGGCATCGGGCAGCGTCTGATAATCGGGACGCGGAAAGCAGCCCGCCAACAGCGGCAGGGCGATCAGCGCGATCATCGGCGAGGAAATACGACGAAACATCGTCCCGCCTCCTTAATAAATGAAGCCGGCCGCGCCCATGAGGCGGGGCGACGACGGGGCCAGGGGATCGATGCCCAGGCGGTTCTGCACCACCTTTTCGACATCGCCGGCAGGTTTCAGGCTTTGCAAGGGCGTCTGGAATGCATCGCTATCAGCTGGACGCACTACATAAGCCGTGACGATCACCACCAGTTCGCTCTTGGAATTGCGATAGTTCTGCGACGAAAACAGCTTGCCCAGAACCGGCAGGTCGCCCAGACCGGGGAATTTGGACACCGCGTCATGCATGTTATTTTGCAAAAGACCGCCGATGGCGAAGCTTTGGCCACTGGCCAGTTCAACCGTGGTGTTGACACGCCGGACCGTCAGGCCAGGAATCGACAGACCGTTGATGACAATGCTGTTGGAAGTGTTGATTTCGCTGACTTCGGGGCGAACATTCAGGCTGATGCGATTGCTGGACAGCACGGTCGGCGTAAAATCAAGCGCCACGCCAAAGGGCTTGAATTCGACGCTGATGCTGTTGGTGTTGCTCTGCGCCACCGGGACCGGAAACTCGCCGCCCGCCAGAAAACTGGCGGTCTGACCGGACACCGCCGTCAGATTGGGTTCGGCCATCACCGACACCAGACCTTCGGCATCCAAGGCGTCGATCATCGCCTGGACGTTGTATTGACCAACCTTATAGCCGCCCAGTATCGACCAGGAATCGGTCGGCAGAACATATCGTTTCTTATCGTCGTCGTAGAAGTCGCGACCGTTTAGGATGCCCGCAACGACATTGCCGGGATTAAGCAGCGCCTGCCAATTGACGCCGAACTGCTGATTGATGTCGCGCGAAACCTCGGCGATGCGCACGCGCAGATGCACCTGGGTGGCGCGACGCAGCACGATGTTGTTGATCAGCTTTTCGTCCTTGGCCAACATCGGCGTGACGGTGGTGACGATGGCATTCACCTGCTCGGGCGAGTCGGCGGAACCCGAAATCATCAGCGAACCGGGGGCGGACGCCAGCGCAAAATTCTGCGTCGGGAAACGGTCCTTCAGCAGTTCCTGAATGGCCTGGATATTGTGGCGAACCACCACGGTCCGACGCAACACCACGGTATTGTTCTGATCGACGGCATAAAGGGTGGTGGTGCCGCTCTTTTTGCCCATCACAAAAATCCCGCTGGCCGACGGCACCTGCACATCAGCCACATCGGGATCCGCGATAAAGATGCTGAGCGACGGACGCGGCAGACGCACCAACGTGCCTTCGCCCACCGCCAGTTCCAACCGAT
>JASLCK010000323.1 GCA_030151865.1 Rhodospirillaceae bacterium
GATTGCGGCCCATGGCCAGAACATAACCTCGATGGGCGATTTCCAGGGCCTGCTTGGCGTTTTGTTCGACCATCAGGATGCCGATGCCCATCTTGTTGATCTCGACCACCCGTTCAAAGGTCTGTTCGATGAACAGGGGCGACAGACCGGCAGTCGGTTCGTCCAGCAGCAGAAGCTTCGGCTCCAGCATCAAAGCCCGGCCCATGGCGACCATCTGGCGTTCACCGCCCGACATCGATCCGGCGGCCTGCTTGCGGCGTTCCTTCAAGCGGGGGAAAATTTCGAAAATGCGTTCCATCTGCGCCGAATAATCGTCCTTGCGCAGATAAGCCCCCATTTCCAGGTTTTCCTGGACGGTCAGGCTGGGAAACACGTTCTTTTCCTGGGGGACGAACGACATGCCCTTGGCGACCAAAAGGTCGGGACGCATGTTGGTGATGTCCTCGCCATCGAACAGGATGTTGCCCTGGCGGATGTTGACCAGGCCGAAGGCGGATTTCATCAGGGTCGATTTGCCCGCGCCGTTGGGGCCGACAATGACGACGATCTCGTTCTGGGCGACCGTCAGCGAGGCCCCCTTGAGAATGTCGTTGCCGCCGTAACCCCCGACGAGGTTTTGCATATCAAGTAGCAAGGTTTCGCTCATCTTCAGTGCGCCCCCTTCGAGGCGTGGCTGCCCAGATAGGCCTCGCGCACGGTCTGGTTGGCGCGGATATCGTCCATCGTGCCTTGGGCGATCACGCGGCCATGGGCCATCACCACGATGGGATGGCACAGTCGGGCGATCAGATCCATGTCGTGCTCGATGATGCAGAAGGTATAGCCGCGTTCCTGGTTCAAACGCTGAATGGCGTCGGCCAGCTTGCCCAGCAAGGTGCGGTTGACGCCTGCCCCCGGTTCGTCCAGCAGGACCATTTTGGCGTCGGTCATCATGGTGCGGCCCAGCTCAAGCAGCTTTTTCTGGCCGCCCGACAGGTTGCCCGCCAGTTCGTCGGCAACGTGGGTGATTTGCAGGAAGTCCAGCACTTCATCGACCTTGCGGCGGACTTCGGCTTCCTGCTGACGCACTCGGCTGGGCGAGAACAGGGCATGGAACAGATTTTCACCAGCCTGATGAGGCGGCACCACCATCAAATTCTCACGCACGGTCATGCGCGAAAATTCGTGGGGAATCTGAAAGGTGCGCACCAGCCCCTGGCGGAACAGAATATGCGTGGGCAGACCGGTTACGTCCTTGCCTTCCAGCGTAATCGTGCCAGAGTCGGGCTTGATCGCACCCGCGATCATGGAGAACAATGTGGTCTTACCAGCACCGTTCGGGCCAATCAGGGCCGTAATGCTGCCAACGGGAATGTCGAAGCTGCACTGGTTGACGGCCTGCAAGCCGCCAAAGGCCTTCGACACATTCTGAATGGAAACCATATTCGTCATTAGCTTGACCGGACCTCGCTCCGAACCCACATAAAACCTTCCTGCCGGGGGACTTGATTAAACCCTGTTATTTTTTTTTGCCATCATTTTTCCTGTGGTAACCCCCAAACACTCAACCGACCGCTTTGGAAGCAACCGCTTTCAGAATGCGTCCCTTTCCAATTGGTGGAACATGACGTCGCAGATCCGCGTCAGAGGCGCGCGTGAACACAATCTGAAAAATGTCGATGTGGATATCCCCCGCGACAAGCTTGTAGTTATCACCGGACTATCAGGATCGGGCAAGTCCTCCCTTGCTTTCGATACGATTTATGCCGAAGGCCAAAGGCGTTACGTCGAATCCCTGTCGGCTTACGCGCGCCAGTTCCTGGAATTGATGTCCAAGCCCGACGTCGATCTGATCGAAGGCTTGTCGCCCGCCATTTCCATCGAACAGAAGACCACGTCGAAAAATCCCCGCTCCACCGTTGGCACGGTGACCGAGATTTACGACTATCTGCGCTTGCTGTTTGCCCGCGTCGGCGTGCCCCATTCGCCCGCCACCGGTCTGCCGATCGAAAGCCAGACGGTGTCCCAGATGGTTGACCGCGTCCTGGCGATGGAGGAAGGAACCCGGCTTTATCTGCTGGCCCCCGTGGTGCGCGGCCGCAAGGGTGAATACAAAAAGGAACTGCAGGAATTCCAGAAAAAAGGCTTTCAGCGCGTCAAGATCGATGGGGAAATTTACGAAATCGATGAAGCCCCGGCGCTGAACAAAAAGCTCAAGCACGACATCGAAGTGGTGGTTGACCGCATCATCGTCAAAGACGGTATTGCCCAACGTCTGGCCGACAGCTTCGAAGCGGCGCTGGAACTGGCTGACGGGCTGGCCATCGCCGAAGACGTCAAAAGCGGCGAGCGCACGACCTTTTCCGCCAAGTTCGCCTGTCCGGTATCGGGCTTTACTATCGAAGAGATCGAACCGCGCCTGTTCTCCTTCAACAATCCGTTCGGCGCTTGCCCGGCCTGTGACGGCCTGGGCGTCAGCATGAACTTTTCAGAAGAACTGGTGGTCCCCGATGATCGGCTGACGCTGCGCAACGGGGCTATCGCGCCGTGGGCCGGATCGTCGTCGCAATATTACATCCAGACCCTGGAAAGTTTGGGCCGCCATTACGGCTTTGGGTTGGATCAAGCCTTCAAGGATCTGCCGGAAGCGGCGCGCCACGCCATTCTTTATGGATCAGGCACCAAGGCGGTGCCGATGCATTTCGAGGATGGTCTGCGCAGCTATAGCACCGAACGCCCCTTTGAAGGCGTCATCCCCAACATGGAACGCCGTTTCCGCGAAACCGACAGCAGTTGGGTGCGCGAGGAACTGTCGCGCTTTCAGATCACCGCGCCTTGCGATTGCTGCCATGGCGCGCGCCTGAAGCCTGAAGCCTTGGCCGTCAAAATCCATGGCCTGCATATCGCCCAGGTCTGCGATTTTTCCATCGCCAAGGCGGGGGAATGGTTTTCGACCCTGGACCAGCATCTGCGCCCCAAGGATCAGGAAATCGCCCGGCGCATCCTGCGCGAAATTAATGAACGCCTGGGATTCCTGAACGATGTCGGACTGGATTATCTGACTTTGGCCCGCAATTCCGGCACGCTGTCGGGCGGTGAAAGCCAGCGCATCCGCCTGGCATCCCAGATCGGATCGGGTTTGACCGGCGTTCTGTACGTGCTGGACGAACCGTCCATCGGGCTGCATCAGCGCGACAATGACCGCCTGCTGGCGACCTTGAAGCGGCTGCGCGATCTGGGCAACACCGTGATCGTCGTCGAACATGATGAAGACGCCATCCGCATTGCCGATTATCTGATCGATATGGGGCCGGGGGCCGGTGTGCATGGCGGCGTCATCGTCGCCGAAGGCACACCGCAGCAGGTCATGGACAATCCCGACAGCATTACCGGCCAATATCTGACCGGCGTGCGCGAAGTCGCGGTGCCTGCCACCCGTCGTTCCGGCAATGGCAAGACCCTGTCGGTGGTGGGGGCCAGCGGCAACAATCTGAAAAACGTCACGGCCAACATTCCCCTGGGAACCTTCACCTGCGTCACCGGGGTTTCCGGCGGCGGCAAGTCAACCTTGGTGATCGAAACCCTTTATAAGTCCTTGGCGCGGCGGCTGAATGGGGCGCGGGAACATGCGTCCCCGCATGAGCGCATCGACGGGCTGGAATATATCGACAAGATCGTCGATATCGACCAATCCCCCATCGGACGCACGCCGCGGTCCAACCCCGCCACCTATACCGGGGCCTTTACCCCCATCCGCGACTGGTTCACCAACCTGCCGGAAGCCCAGGCGCGCGGTTATAAGGCCGGACGCTTCAGCTTCAACGTCAAGGGCGGTCGCTGTGAAGCCTGCCAGGGTGACGGCGTCATCAAGATCGAGATGCACTTCCTGCCCGACGTCTATGTTCAATGCGACGTCTGCAAGGGCAAGCGGTATAACCGAGAAACTCTGGAAATCGTCTATAAAGGCAAGAGCATCGCCGATGTTCTTGATATGACGGTTGAGGAAGCAGCTGAGTTCTTCAAGGCGGTCCCCGCCATTCGCGACAAGATGGAAACCCTGAAACGGGTTGGCCTCAGCTATGTCCATTTGGGCCAGCAAGCCACCACCTTGTCAGGCGGCGAGGCGCAGCGCGTCAAACTGGCCAAGGAACTGTCGCGCCGGGCTACCGGCGGCACCCTTTACATCCTGGATGAACCCACCACCGGCCTGCATTTCGAAGATGTGCGCAAGCTGTTGGAAGTGCTGCATGCCCTGGTGGACCAGGGCAATACCGTCTTGGTGATCGAACATAATCTGGAGGTCATCAAGACCGCCGATTGGATCATCGATATGGGGCCAGACGGCGGTGACAAGGGCGGTCAGATCGTCGCCAAGGGCACGCCGGAACAGGTGGCGGCCGCCAAGGCCAGCCATACCGGCCATTATCTGAAGCCTTACCTGAACAAAGCGTCGGACAAGAAACACTGACGCAAAAATAACTTCAGGTTGCCCTCGACAATCCCCCTTTCCAGTCTCACTCTGATCAACAGAACAATTGGAAAGGGGGTTGCGTCGTGAAAAAAATCCTCATCAGTCTTGTCGCGGCCGTGATCGTTGTGATCGCCGCCGCTGCTTACTTCCTGTTTTCCAACCTGGACTCCCTGGTCAAGCAGGCGATCGAAACCATCGGCAGTCAGGTTGCCGGGGTTCCGGTCAAGGTGGATGCCGTCAAGATTTCCCTGACCGACGGCAAAGGCAGCCTGAAGGGCTTGAGTGTCGGCAATCCGGCGGGCTTCCAAAGCAAGAATGCTGTCACGCTGGGCGAAGTGGCTATCTCGCTTGATACCGGCAGCGTCACCAAAAACCCCATCGTGATCAGCCAGATCACCGTCAGCGCGCCGGAAGTGACCTATGAACTGTCGCCCAATGGCGGCAACAACATTCAGGCGCTGCAAAACAATGTCCAGGCTTATGGAGCCAAATCGGGCTCTGGCGCGGGCGACAAAGCCGCCGCCAAACCGGCCGGGGACGAAAAGAAGCTGGTCATCGACAAGCTGGATATCAGCAAGGGCGCACTGAC
>JASLCK010000421.1 GCA_030151865.1 Rhodospirillaceae bacterium
GGGACGGACGGAAGCACCAACGCCCTGGTATCCCCACATGCGCCTGTTCCGCCAGTCCCGCTCTGGCGACTGGGCCGAGGTCCTGACGCAGGTGCTCGCCGCTCTGAAGGAATTTCCGCACGCGGTTTCCCAACGGTAACTTCCCCGCCGTCTCGGTGTGAATTTACTTCCCCCAACTGCCGTTCAAGCCGCTCTATCCGTTTTTCAACGGTAGCGCTGCTGGAATACGTCACTGTCCCGAAAACTATTCTTAACGGGGAAGCTTAAAATGGAAAGCCCCCGAAAGGCGTTACCTTTCAGGGGCTTAGAATGGTGCCCAGGGCCGGGCTACAAATTCCAAACAAAATCATATGGTTATGTCCAGGTGGGACAGAAAAACAGGCCATATGTTTATTACGTTTTCCGCCGTTATTGTCCCACCATAATCATCATCGCCACCACCACAACGCACCGCCGATCGCTGATTATCGGCGCGGATAGACTACTCACGTTTGCATAAATTTCACCTCAAAAAATTTTGACATCGGGAATTGGTAACAAAGGTAACATCAATCATAAGCTATTGAATTAGAAAAGGATTTGTATATTTTAAATGGTAACTAGTGAGGTAATTAAAGGTAACAATATTACCAATATAAGCAGTCACAATGAGCGCATAAAAAACTGTTTATTATCAATAAGATAACCTATAGGCACATGAAAAATTACCAAAGATTACCATTGGTAGGTAATATTTTTTCACAATGAAATCAAATGCTTATGTGAGAAAAAATAATCCAGTTACCATAATTACCTGTTTCCGCGATGCCTCCCCGATGTGTTTTGGTTTCGCCAATTTTCCCCCTCTCATTGGCCGATCTCACGATGCAGAGGCGTGCCGATATATGCAGAGATTTTTAGAGGCTCATTTCTGTCCTGGGCAGCAGTGTTTCAGCCGTTTTTTCCTGTCTCTGCATTGCAGAAAACGAGGCACATTTGACCCGAAGGCACGGGGGGGGTGTCGTCCGAAGGTTTGGCCCCTCCCCCCCCTATGCCCGCCAGCACGCCCCGATATGCATTCCGTCGATGTCAATAGCTTTTTCTTCGATATGGCAAAGAAAAAGCCCCGCGATTGCGGGGCTTTCGTTACTTCTTCTCGGGGATGGCGGGCGGGCCGGGCTGATAGTCGGCAAACGTGATCACCTGTTCACCCACCCAATCATTGATCCCATCGAACATGCGTTGAATGGGCACGATCTCATGCCTGACGAACACCTCAGCGGCTGGCCCGATCGAGCCGAACCCGCCGCCGTTGGTCGGGACGACGCCGAGCAACTGAGGCGGTATTCGGTGCGCGGCCAACACGTCGTCTCGCGTGACGTTTTTCATGTTGAAAAATTCGTCACTGGCTGCGACCGACGCAATCGGAATGATTTGCAGCCCGTCCTTTTTGCCGTTGGGTGAGTACATGAACAGGTTGCGGAAATTGCCAGGACCTTTTGCCTGTTTCAGTGCCCCCCGGAGGTTATCGATATCTTCGGGGTTCCCAGCCGGATCGGTCATGTAGAGGATAAAACCTGCATGCGCCCCATTGAGGTAATATTTGCGCCGGAACAGGGTCGCCGCCTCGTTCAGCAGCGCCGATTGCAGGGCCGAGACATAGGAGGGCATCCCATAGACCTCCTGCGTGATGTCTGGTTCCTGGACCTGGAAAATGGACCCCGGGGGGTATTCATGGTCCCCGCCGTCCTGGGTGAGCATGAAACACTGATCATCACGGCCCACGCGGGTGTAGAGGGCTGGCGACGGGCGCAGCCGGATGGTTTTCCCCAGCAGGTTCCGCCGCCCCTCGACATAGCACATACCGAAAATCAGCAGGTCCAGGCAGAGGCGCTTGAAATCCTGTCGCGTCAACATCGGGTGGGGCATGAACAAACTGGATAACAGGTTCGCTTTGTAGCCGATGGCCGATTGATGATGCGTGTTAGCCGTCCAACACCGCGCCAGGCCGTCCAGGCTGATCGGCGGTTCGTAGTACCGGCCATTCCACCAGGTCTGAAAATAGTTGGATATGCGGCGGTCCAGAACGGGTTCCGGGTCGCCAAACGAAAACGCCTCAATCATCAACACATCTCCATAAATCCGGTGCGGCCTGCCGCCCCGGGGGTCTCGTCAAACTCTGCAAAATCGATGTGGTCGAGGGCGTTCATGATCGCCCAGGCCACATCTGCGTGACCTGTCGCCTCGGTTCGCCCTGCCTGGAATGTGATTTGTTTGCCGCTGGCAGTGGAAACCCGCTTGATCTGCATGAACGCCAACGCGACATCCGTCCATCCCGCGTCCCATTCTAATTTTCTCTTGCCAATCAAATGCTTGGCTTTCATGACCAGCCGGGTCTTGGTTTCCACCGAATAAATGATTTCCTGAGCGGCGGGGAAAAACTGCCTGACCAGTTGATAGACGCCCTGCCCGATGGTCGATGCATCAATACCGATGTGGACCACGTTGTACCGCTCACACAATTTCCTGATGGCGGCGGCCTGGGACGGGAAATCAACCCCATTCACAAACAGTTTTTCCAAAACCCGATACCGCCCGCTGTTCGATCCTGGCAGCGGCGGGGCGATCACCACGATTGAGGCGTTATCTCCGTTTTTGGCGGGGTCATAGCCAATCCAAACAGGCAGGTTCCCATAGGGGCGGGCCGCAAATGGATCGAAATCACCGGCCCAGTCCTCCCAAGCGTCCACCATGCAGCGGCGCAGTTCATCCAGCCGGAAATAACTCTCATTGTCGTCAACCCACTGGGCTAAAAACAGGTTGGCAAAATCCTGCTCGTTGTATTCCAGCCGCAACGCGGCAATGTCGAACAGGTCGCACCCGCCCGCCGCAGCATCCTCGATCGTGACGATCTGGCGCCATTGTCCGTCGGGACCAACAGCACCATCGCGCAACGCGCTGTGGGACACGTCGAACGTGACCCGATCGGCCTTGCTCTTGCCCTTGTTGTGCAGATCACCGGACCAAAACGCATTGCTCTCGTGCCCGATTGTCGAGGGGGTGGAAAAATAGGTGATGCGCCATTTTTTATGGGTCGCCATGGCGGTAGCGACTTTGCGGAACTCCTGGAATTTCGTGATCCAGGCGTATTCATCCAGATAGACGTGACCGTGATAGCTCTGGGCTGTTTTGCTGTTGGTGCCCAGAAAATAGAGGGTCGCCCCGTTCCACAGCGTGATCGGGGTGCCTTTGAGTTGGACCCCGGTCACGTCTTTGACAAATTGGATGATGTATTCGCGGAAAACGTTGGCCTGCGCCTTGGACGCCGACAGGAAAATCTGGTTGTCGCCCGTCTCGATGGCATCCATCAATGCCTCGCGGGCGAAATACCAGGTCGCGCCGATCTGACGTGATTTCAGGATATTGCGCACCCGATGGCGCTTGGCCTTGACCCATCGCCGCTGATATTCAAACAGGCCCTTTTCGAACGCCTCCCGCAATAGCTGGATGTGTTCTTCCGTCAGGAGGTTTTTTTCCTCCTGCGCTTTCTGTTTCCGCCCTTCGGACCTGCGCTCGATGTTGGGGTTCAGGTCGGCTTCGCGGCCTGACCGCTGGAACGCCTGGATGCGGGCCGTCCGCTCCATGATCCGCGATATCAGGTCTATTTCCGCCAGGTCGCCAGTGGTCTTGCCATCCTTCATGATCAGGCGACACAGCCGCGCCTCAATCTGGCTCTCGACCCTGACGACTGCCGGGGCATCGTCCCATTTGTCGCGCCGTTTCCAGCTGTCGATGGTCCCATAGGGTACATCCAGCCGCCGCGCAATCTCGGCGGCGCTATAGCTCTGCCAGTACAAATTCCGGGCTATCAGGCGCTGATCATCATCATTTTTCATCCCGCCAGATTGTTTCGGCAGGGGTGGGCCTATCACGTCCCGACAGGTTGCCAACCCAGGTTGGCAACCTACGACGGTTTGCGCGGTACCCAGGCCAACGTCCAGCCTGAGAACTCAAACAGCCTAAACCGCGACGGAACACGCTATGCCTGTCACCAAATTTTTACGGGTCGCCACGTCGGGCCGCACCATCGACGGGCGGGAAATCACCCCGCAGCAAATCGACCAGATGGCCGCGACCTATAACCAAGCCAAATATGGGGCTCGGGTCTGGATCGAACATCTCCGCTCCCTCCTGCCCGACAGCCCGTTTCGCTCCTATGGCGACGTGATCGGGGTGCAGGCTGGGGATGATGAGGACGGCAACCGCGTCTTGCTGGCCCAGATCGACGCCACCCCCGACCTTGTCAAGCTCAACGAAACCCGGCAGAAAGTTTATTTCTCGATCGAAATCGATCCGAATTTCGCCAATTCCGGTCAGGCCTATCTGGTCGGCCTGGCGATCACCGACAGCCCGGCCAGCCTGGGCACTGAAATCTTGAAATTCGCCCAGGGCCGCGCCGACGCCCAGCCCGCTATCCGCGACCATCTCTATTCGGTGGCGGTCGAAACCTCGCTGGATATGGACGGCGGCAGTTTGATGGATGAACTGCGCAAGCTGTTCACCAAGACCCCTCCCCAGGTTCAACCTGCGCCGGTCCCCTCCGAAATGGATGCGGCGGTTACGGCAATCGCGTCCCGGGTCGATGCGATGTCCTCTCGTATGGACAGCGTTACCGGCCTCGAACAGCGCATTGCCGATCTGTCCCAGAAATATGCCGCGCTGAACGAGGCCGTTTCCAAGATCGACGCCAATCCCCATCGACCCCAGGCCCTGGGTCCCAACTCGAATCTCACGGACTGCTGACCATGCAAAATGCATCCCGTATTGCGTTCAACGCATTCGCCACTCAACTGGCGGCGCTCAACGGCGTCGCCTCGGCGAGCGATAAATTCGCCGTCGCCCCCTCGATCGCGCAGCGGCTGGAAACCCGTATTCAGGAAAGCGCCGATTTTCTGAACAGCATTAACGTTCAGACGGTGCCGGAACAGTCCGGCCAGGTGATCGGCCTGGGCGCGAACAACTCCATCGCCGGGCGGACCGACACTACCTCGGGGGACCGTAACCCCAGCGACCCCATTGGTCAGACCGACCGCACCTATCGGTGCATCCAGACCAATTACGACACCGCCACGCGCTATGACGTTATTGACCTGTGGGCTAAATTCCCCGATTTCCAGGCGCGCCTGCGCGACATCAAAACCCAACAGATCGCCCGCGATCGCCTGATGATCGGTTTCAACGGCCTGAAGGCCGAGAGGACCACCGATCGCACCAAGAACCCGCTGTTGCAGGATGTCAATCGCGGCTGGCTCCAGACCATCCGCGAAGATGAACCTGCCCGGGTGCTGAAGAATATCAAGGTGGGCAAGGGCGGCGATTACGAAAACATCGACGCGCTGGTTATGGATGCGGCGGGCGAACTGCTCGCCGAATGGCACGACGGCAATCCCGACATTGTCGCCATCTGCGGGCGTCAGATCGTCAATGACAAATATCTGGCTCTCGTCAACAGCGGTGCTGCCGACGCCCCGACCGAGCGCGAGGCGTTGCGGACCATTATGGTCAACAGGACCTTGGGCGGCCTGCCTGCGCTGATCCCGCCGTTTATGCCCAAGCGGTCGCTTCTGATCACCACGACCAAAAACCTGTCCATCTATACCCAGGATGGCAGCTATCGCCGCCAGTTGGCCGATGAACCGAAACGCGACCGCATTGTCGATTACCTGTCGATGAACGAGGCATTCGTTGTCGAGGATTTGACCCTGGCCGGTCTGCTCGACGGCATCCTGTTCCCCGACGGTAACGGGGGCTGGGCGTAATGTCTTTGGCTCGGAAACATTTTCAACGTGTGACGGCGGCCCAACAGGCCGCCGCCACTCCCACCGGCCATATTGCCGCTGGCGGTATCGCCGACGACATGGCCACCACCATGCGCCTGCACATGGCGGCGCTGAAAAACATTCAGTCCGTTAAGGGCAAAATCGCCGAAAAGCGCCGATTTTTGCCGGAATACGAGGCCTATATTGCCGGTGTTCTGGCGGCTGGCGTTGGTGCCCAGGACGATGTCCTGGCCCGCGTCATGCTGTGGCGGATCGATGTCGGGGCCTGGGCCGACGCGATGGATATCGCTGCCTATGCAATCCGCCACCACCTGTCTATGCCGCACGATTTTTCGTCCAGCCTGCCGACCATGGTCCTCGAAGCCATGTCGGAACAGGCCCTGACCTCGGGCGAAACGGCCATTCTGGAACATCTGGAAATGGCTATGGCCCTGACGATCGATTGCGACATGCCCGACCAGGCCCGGGCCAAGGGCTACAAGGCCATCGCCCGTCTGTTGGCCGCTGAGGCCAACATGTCTGACGCGATCGTCAATTTCGAACATGCGCTGCAACTCGATCCGGGTTGCGGCGTGAAAACCGACCTGGCGCGGTGCCGCAAGGCCTTGGAAAAGGCCACGGACCAGCCGTAACCGCCCCCCGGGCGCTGCGGCGACGACAAGGCGCGGCTTGCCGCAAAACCACGTCGTCGCCGCAGCCAACGAGGTAAAAATGCAGGATTTTATCCCATCCGATCAGCCCGATACCGTTCCCGCCGCCGCCGCAGTGAAAAATGACGGGTGGTATCCTGACCTGACGGTATCTGATTTTTTCACGCAAACCGGATGTGGCCCCACGTTTGGGTATGACCGCGTAGCGGCTGCGATCCAATCGGCGATGATTTCGGTCAACGCCAGCATCGCTGTTTGGCGCTCGCAACAGGCTGTCGCCAGCCTGCTTGATGTCCAGGCCCTGCGATACGGCGACCAATCCGAAAAAATCATTTGCTACCAGACGGCGGTTTACAGCCTCGCCCGGTCGAACCTGTTGCGCCAGGTCCGCGACTACGACAGCACCAAGGACGGTCACGACCGCGCCGACAAATTGGAACTGACCGCCGACGACTGGGAGCGCCGATCAGCCGAGGCTGTTGCACGCCTGATCGGGCGGGCACGCATGGTGGTGGACCTGATTTGAAATCCGTGACCGCCCATCAAAACGAAACCGTCGATCAGATCGCGGCCAGGTGTTACGGCGGCGATACCAGCATGACGGCGGCAATCCTCGACGCTAACCCGGGTCTGGCGGCCATGGGGCCACATCTGCCGATCGGAACCACAGTTTATCTGCCGCCCGCCCGTACCGCCGCCCCGGCTAAACGTCTCAGTCTGTGGGACTGACCACCCCCGCATTCCCGAGTGAGGACAAAATGAATGATGATTCTCTCCTGCCGATCCTCGGCAAAGCAGCCCCTGCGGTCGGTGGGTCGATCTGGACGATGATTGACCCCAACACGCTCGTTGCGGTGCTGACGGCCATTTACGTGCTGGCCCAAATCGGCCTGCTGGTCCCCCGCTATGTCGCCATGTTTCGGCGCGCGTTTTCGCGGGGTGATCAGTGACCGCCCTATCACGATCCGTTCGCACCCTGGTCCTGGCCGGTGCTGGATCGGCGGCGATCGCCACCGCGTTTATCGGCGAGAAAGAGGGTAACTCGCTCAAATCCTACCAGGATGGTGCTGGCGTCTGGACGATCTGCCGGGGCCATACTGCCGGGGTCGGCCCTAACCAGCGACAAACCGAGGCGGGCTGTGATCGCCTGTTCGCGTCCGATGTCGGCCAGGCGCTGGCCGAGGTCGATCGTATTGTTTCCGTCCCGATGTCTGACCCACGCCGCGCCGCTGTCGCCAGTTTCTGCGCTTATAATTTGGGCCTGACCAAATGCGCCCGCTCGACGTTCATCCGCCGCCTGAATGCCGGTGATCCGGGGGCCTGTGACGAAATCATGCGTTACGTCTATGTGGGCGGCCAGGACTGCCGCGACCCGTCCAGCAATTGCCGTGGCATCGTCGTCCGCCGCGAACAGGAAACTGCGCTATGCAAAATGTGATCAGCATCATTTTGGCGATCGCCTTGTTTACGGCTGGCTGGGTCGCGAACGGATGGCGCAAGGACCGCGAAGCCGCCGATCTGCGCGCCTCTCTGTCCCAACAGGGGGCCGAGGCCATCTCCACCGCTTACGCCTGGCGCGACATCCTGACCCAGCACATTTCCGAAATCGATAGCGCCGCTACGGCGCGGGAGGCCAAAAACCATGCCGAAATTTCTGATCTGCGTTCCCGCGTTGACGCTGGCTCTGTCCGCCTGCGCCTCGCAGCCCGTTGCCCCGCCGCCGACCTGCCCGCCGCTCCCCCCGGTGCCGTCCCATCTGATGGAGCCGCCGCTGAACTTGATCCCTCTGCTCGATCGGATTATTTCGCCCTCCGCGAAGCCCTGAAACAGCAAACAGGAAAAATTTCCGATCTACAGGCGATTTTACGGAGCGAACGCAATGCGGTTGCTGGCGGCGCTGCGCGCTGATCTGCTGTCCTCCCCTCTGCACATCGCCCCTGAAAAACTGCTGACGTTCGCCGAACAGGGCGGCGTCACCAGTTATCGGGGCAATGAGGGCGACAACCGATCCATCATCATCAAATACACGGCCCATGTGATCGTCACCGACTATGCCGGGGCTGTCTGCGATCTGCTGTTCCTGGTGTCCGAATGGGTCCACGCGAACTATCCATCCGCCCCAGAGGATGCGGTGCAGTTCGCACTGGATATCATCGACCAGAAATCGGCGGACGTTTCCCTCAAAATCGAATTGTCGGAAATCATCTCTGTCGAACAGAGGAAACGCGGTTTTTCCGTCAAATCCATCCCGGAACCTGATGTTTTGGGGATGATCTGATGGACGATTTCGACCGCCTGGATGATTGGTTGCGCTCCGCTCTGGCGATCCTGGAGCCCAGAGTCAGGACTACCCTGTTCCGCAAAATCGGGCTGGAATTGCGCCGCCGAAACCGGGCGCGCATTGCCAACCAGGTCGGGGCCAACAACACACCCTGGAAACCGCGCAAACTGGACGGACGGGGCCGTGTCCGATCCACCGCGAAAATGTTGCAGGGGTTCCGCGATCTGCGCCGCATGGCGCTAAACTCAGATGCCAGCGGCTTTAGCCTGGGGTTCGGTGGATTTGGGGCGCGGCTGGCCGAGGTCCATCATTTCGGCCTGGTCGATAGCGTGCAGCCTGGTGGCCCCCGGGTCAAATATGCAGCCCGCCCGCTGATCGACCTGCCGGATGATGATGTCGCCTATGTGAGACAAGCGTTAATTGACGAATTAACGAAATAACGAATTAAAAAGCCCCGCTATTGACGGGGCTTTTCTCTGGGATCGATGGGGGGATTTAATTACTGGCCGTCTTTTTCCTTCAGTGCGGCAAACGCGGCCCGCAGCACGGCGACATTGGTCATCCCGCGTTCGGCTGCATAGATCAGCCATTCCCTCTTGAAATCGGCGGAAACACGGAAATTAAACGGTTTCGTTTCTCCATCGGTCACGACGGCAGGGGCGCTACGTTGCGGTGCGCCAACCGTCACCCCCGCGCCCCCCTTCTTCGCCACCAAGTCCGCGCCCAACGCTGCTATCTTTTTCGTCATTTCGTCATTCCGTTAATTCGTTAATTCGTTTTCGGGTCACGATTGAACAAAATACGGACGGCCACCCGATCAACAGGCTGATCCCCCGGAGACAGACGACGTAGGCTGCTGCCGTTCCCTGTCCAGCCTGGGGTCATAACGCCAGAGGCATCGAATGCCAATTTCACCCGCTTCCGCTTACCTCGCCCAACGACCAGGATTGCGGCGCTACGGTTAGCCAGTGATCGACGGGCGCGGGTAATTCGTTCACACAGATCACCAAGACCGGCCCAGCGGTTCTTGCGCCGCAACGCGCGCTCCGTCAGTTTCTCTCGTCGTGCTAGGTTGTCCAAGCGGGCCGCGCCAACGTTGTTGCTGACAAATACGGGCTGCGCCTCCTCCCATGTAGAGAAGCCGCACCGCTGTGCCACAATGTTCAAGGCGGCATAGTGCTTGACGCGATATTGTCGGCGGATAAATGCAGCCAGCCTTTTGACGATGCGTTCGTTGAGTAGGCGACCCATAGCCGGAGTGACCTCCAGACGCGCGAACATTTCCGTCGCCCAAGCGATTTGATTGTCCGAAAGTGGTGCCATCGGTATTCCCCGCCTCAGTTGTTGGTAGCCAGGGCTTCCCGCCCGGCAATGGTAATCATCAACCGTCGATCGGCCCTCATAGCGAGGCCCATTTCCACGAGTTTGTTGGCCGTTGGGTCTTTCACATGGACCCGGGGGGCCGATTTCGACCCATACGGCCCCCATCCAGAAAAAACGCCTCTGTCGAGCGGGCCTTCAGCCAGACGCCTCAATGCATCCATCTGAGCCGGTGAAATTTTCATCTTCATGATCACAAGTCCTTACGTATGCGAACCACCACATTTTCGTATTTCAGGCCGGTGGCCTGATTTATTCTTTGGATATCCAAATCGACAGTAATGTTTTGCGCCGACGCCTCGGTTATCACCTTATTCAGACTTCTTGCTGCCTCTCTGATTTCTTCGGCAATTTCCAGATCACTTACCATGGCGCGTCTCCCCCCAAAACGCTTTTGACCTGTTCCCACAGCCCGGAAATCTCGCTGGCGCCGCGCCCTTTGTTGATTTCCCGCGCCGTGCGTCCGTCAATCATCGACGCGGCAAAATCGACGCGATCGCCGATAAATTCGGCGGCAACCCGGCCATGGGCCGACAGCGCCGCTGCCGCCTGGGCCGTCAACCGGCTGTTTGATTTCGCCATCGTCAGGGCGAACATAAACGGTTTCCCCTGTCCCTCGATCAGTTCCACCGTGCGCCCCACGGCGCGCAGATCGTGCGGGCTGGGCTTGACCGGCACGACAACCAGGTCTGACAGAGAAACTACCTTAGCAATCTCGGCAGTCATGGCGGGCGGGGTGTCGATAAATGCCAGCCGATACCCAGCCCGATCCATTTCCGCCAGGGTCGCGCCCAGGCTCGCCAATTTCGCATTGATGAATGCGGGAGTTTCAGCCTGTCGCGCATTCCACCACGCGGCCAGCGAGCCCTGCGGGTCAACATCGATCAGACCAACGGGGCCATCGCCCGCCGCCTCGGCCTCAACGGCCAGGTGCCCTGTCAGGGTGGTTTTGCCGACCCCGCCCTTCTGCTGCACCAGGGAAATCACCAACATTTCGCACCTCGTTAAATCGTTAATGCGTTATTTCGTTAATTAATATACGCAACGTAGATTATTGAGGTCAACGAGGAAAAATGACGTTGCGTCTATTTTCCCTCCGCGCCACAAGAAGCCATGGGAAAACGACCGACAACCGAATGGGGGAGGCGCGCCGACGCGGCGGGCCTCGATCAGATCACGCTGGCGAAATTGGCTGGTGTGTCCGAAAACTCTGTCTCGCGTGGCCTGCGCGGGGCCTGGGCCAGCGGCGTGCCCGGCTATCTGCTGTCCCTGATCATTGCCTGGGAACTGATGTCACCAGACCAACGGCGGGACTGGATAAGCAGCATTGATGAGCGATGATTCTCGAAAATGAGGGGGTATGTAGCACCGTGCTACATTTTGCATTGACGCCAATGTAGCACTTCGCTATATTTAACTCATCAAGACGGGATTGACCCGTAAGAAGGACACGCAAAAATGACCACCATCTACGCGATCCACGGCACGGACCCGGAAAAGCTCGAAGCGGTCATCACCGAGATGTGCGCCCTCGGAGCTCCCACCATCGAGGTTGTGGACTGCGGCGACTACTACATGGCCCTGGAAGGCTCGCACCGTCTGGCCGCCGCCCATGCGTTGGGTCTGATCCCAGAACTGAACATCCGCGACCAAAACGACGTGATCGATATCACTGGTTATGACTGGTACGAGGCCAACAATTGGGCCGGGACCAGCTATCTGGCCGGTGAAGTCGCGGGCGAACTCTTCTCGCCCCGCCAAGCCGCTTCGTATTCGTTCGACCTGTAAGGAGAGGCTTAGGCCAGCGGTGTGCCCGGCTATCTGCTGATCCCTGATCATTGCCTGGGAACTGATGTCACCAGACCAACGGCGGGACTGGATAAGAGCATTGATGAGCGATGATTCCAGAAAATCAGGAAAAGTGTAGCACCATGCTATATTCATTATTGACGTCAATGTAGCATGGAGCTATATTTAACTCATCAAGACGGGATGGCCCCGCAAGACGATGGAGAGAGAAAATGTTCACTATGGAAAATACCGAAGGCTTCACCCAGCCCGACCTTGACCTGATGAACGAGGCGGTTTCCATCTTGATGGCTGATGGCGTAGACGAGAAAAACGCCCAGGACATCGTGAACAACAACTGGCGTTATGGTAACACGGTGGAAAGCCTGACCCGCCGTTAATGGATGTCTGGGCCGGATATCTCCGGCCCTTTCCATGCTCCCCTCGACGGTTGGATGAAAGAGCCCCCTCATGACGCTGCCCCAATCCACTCATGCCGCTGATGGTGTTCCTGATCTAGATTGGGAGACCGACCCTCGTCCCCTGTCCGAAGTTCTCAAATCCTGGCACTCTCGCCCGGGATGGAGCCGCGAACGCGCCGCCTCAGAACTACGTGTTCCAAGACCGAGCTATAATGGCTGGTGCGTGGGGCGCATTCCCCAGCATGAGGCCATGATCCGCAGGATGATGACCCTGATCGATAGGAGTCTGAATCTTATGGGTGCTCCGGCTGTATCCAGAGAGGCGCATGAGATTTCCTCTCGCTGGCCCCTGACGCCGGATCAGGCGCAGACATTCATTAATGCGGTAGGTTCCATGGCCGAACAGTTTGTTCGTGCTGCTGTTCCCCTGGGGGCTCGAACATATTCTGAGTTCGTAGACCTATCACGCGCCTAAGAAATCCGCCTCGCGTCAATAACAAAAAACCGCATTAGGTTGCCAACTAGGGTTGGCAACCCAACCCACGGTGACGAATGATCAGCCTCCCCGTTTTATGGGGGGATGAGCGCCGAAATCTCCGAACTCTCCCGGGCTCTGCATAACCAGCAATGCCACGGGAAAATATCCGCCGTCGATTACCCCGGTCGGCGTGTGCGCGTCTGCGTTTCTGGCCGCGATACCGATTGGATCGATCATCCCGGAACGGTCGGGAAAAATTATAGAGGCTGGTTCCCGCTGCGCATCGGGACACAGGTTCTGCTGGGGTCCCCTAGCGGTGATCTGAAAAACGCGAAAATCATCGCTGTCCTCTATACCGATGATCTCCCCCCGCCCAGCACCGACGGCAATACGGACATCATCGTCTGGAATGACGGAACCACCGTCTCCTATGACAGCGCGGCCCATAAACTGACCGTCGATTGCGTTGGCGACATCGCCGCCAGCGCCGCCAAAACCATCACGGTGACATCTGGCTCCCAGATCACGGTGACTGCGGCCACCGCCGTTACTATTTCCGCCCCATCCGTCTCGATCTCCGCGACCAACGGCAGTCAATCAGCCTCGGTTATGAGCGGTGATTTCGAACAGCGCGGCAGCATGCGCATCACAGGCAATCTGAGCATCGACGGAAACATCGACATCGGCGGCAACATCAATGTCGATGGAAACGGATTTGTTGCGGGCAACCTGCTGAACGGCGGGGCCAACTCTAACCATCATGGTCATTGATATGGCAGGGATCGACGTCATATCCGGCACGGAATTGGACGAACTGGCCGATATCCGCCAATCGGTCCAGATCATCCTGACTACCCCTGTCGGATCGCGTGTCATGCGCCGTAATTTCGGTTCGCACCTGGCGGCGCTGATCGACAGCCCGGCGAATGGCCTGGGCGGCATGCGCGTTATTGCCGCCGCCGCCGATGCTATCGCCCGGTGGGAAAACCGTGTTGATCTGATCGCCGCCCGGCTGGTGCCCAACATCAATGGACAGGCCGAATTGATTACGGAACTGCGGGTGCGAGCGTCGGGCCTGACCATCACCGCATCGGCCCCGGTTGGTCTGCGATGATTGATCTATCTCAACTCCCCCCGCCCGACGTGATCGAGGCGCTGAGTTACGAGGAGATTCTCGCGCAACGCATATCCAGCATGCGCGAACGTTTGACCGCCGCCAACATCCTGCCTAATTGGGACCCCACCCGCGAGAGCGATCCGATCGTTATCGAGTTGCAGGAGAGCGCGTACCGGGAATTCCTGCTACGCCAGCGGGTCAATGACGCCTGCCGCGCTGTCATGCTGTCCAGTGCGACGGGAAATGACCTGGTGCAGTATGGTGCCGCATTCGGCGTGACCCGGCAGGTTATTCAGGCCGCCGATCCGACCACCCGCCCGCCGACGCCGGAAATTCTGGAACCAGAGGAGAGGTTCCGCCAGCGCATTCAGATGGCCTGGGAAGCGTTGTCAACGGCGGGGCCGTCCGGGGCCTATAAATTTCACACGCTGTCGGCCTCCCCCCGTGTCCTCGATTGCGATGTATCGCGCCCCAGGGCTGGCGACATCCTGATAACGATCCTGTCGATCGATGGCGACGGCACCGCCGATCAGGCGTTGACCGATACGGTTCGAACGTACCTGTCCGATGGAAAAAAACGGCCTCTGAACGATACTGTTTTCGTGGCATCGGCGGCGATCGTCCCATACGAGGTTTCGGCCCTCCTCGAAATCGAGTATGGCCCCGATCATGACGCTGTGATCTCTGCCGCTACCACCGCCGTCCAGGCCTATGTGACAGCCTGCCATCGGGTCGGCGCTGTTGTTGCTCGGTCTGGGTTGGATGGCGCACTCCACCGTCCTGGTGTCCGTCGTGTCATTTTGGCCGACCCTGTCGATGATATTATTACCGACAGGGTTTCGGCCCCGTTTTGCATCAAAATCACGGTTTTGGGGGCGTGATGGCATCATTGCTCCCCCCCAATGCGACTGTCCTGCAACGCGCTATCGAGGACGTATCCAGCCAGATCGGCGCGGTCCCGGTGCCGATCGACCAGGTCAGAAACCCCTGGACCTGTCCAGCCCACCTGTTGCCGTGGCTGGCCTGGTCATGCTCGGTTGACAGCTGGAATAGTGGGTGGTCGGAATATACGAAACGGGCCGTCATAGCCGCCAGTTTTGATGTCCATCGCCGCAAGGGGACGCCCTATTCCGTCAAAACCGCGATTGCAGCGGTTTTGGGTCATGAGCCGATTATCGTTGAGGGTCTGCACCGCCCCAGGCGCGACGGAACCTATCGCCGCAACGGCCACTATTTCCGGGGATGGGCGGACGCCTGGGCCATGTATCGCCTGGTGCTGACCCGTCCGATCACCGTTTCTCAGGCAGCAGAGGTCAGGCGTATTGCCGATATGACCGCCCCGGCCCGCTCTCAACTCCTGTCTATCGATTTTCAAACAGCCCCGTTTTTGCGTGACGGCAGCCACCGCCGCGACGGGAACTATACGCGAGGGGTATCCTGATGGGTGATGTTAGGTCCGCCGATACTGGCCCGTTTTTGGTCGAGGATGAAACCTGGCCGAATGGAATTTATGCCATCCAGGTTGATGATGTCCTGACCGGTGGTGACCAGGCACAGGAAAATTGGCAGGCCGGCGCGCTGGCCCGCCGCACTCGTTGGCTGAGAACCCAGGTTGAAACTGTTGCCGGGGCATTGGCTGATCACGCCAGGGGAAATGATCATCCCTCTGCCACGACACAGCGTTTCGGGATGACCCGGCTGGCGACGACGGATGAGGCCAAAACCGGCACCGCCCAGGATATCGCCGTGACGCCGCTGGGCATGAAATCGGCCATGGACGCTCTGCCTACCGT
>JASLCK010000357.1 GCA_030151865.1 Rhodospirillaceae bacterium
GGCAATGGAGCGGGGTTTCACTTCCATCAGGACCCCAGGCATGTCCTGGATTTCCGATCGGATATGGTGCGCGACCCGATTGATCCAATCATTCCCGCCCACCATGAGGGTCGTTCCCGACAGCCGCCACTCGACGCCATGGCTTCCCGCCGCATCGCGGCCTCTGGGAAACAGGCGGTCGATCTCGGCCAGACTGCGCCCGCTGATCAAAGCCAATGCTCCGGAGAAATGAGCCGTCAGCGTGTCCAACAACGCCAGCAAGCCATCCGGGACGATCACGCTGTCCGGGGTCGGAGCCAGGTCCAGCAATGTCCCATCAATGTCCAGGAACAGAGCCCAGCCACCCCCATCCACCCGAGGAAGGCCATATCCGAGCCTGTCTTTCGCCATCATCCGGCATCCAACGCAGCCGGGAGGGCGTCGGCGACCTGCAACTCGATTTGCCGCCGCTTGCGCAGACGTGCCGCGTCCAGCAACATCCGGCCAGCCCAGAAATAGACATTGTATTCACCCACCATCTCGCGCATCAGGCGCATTCGTTCCCGGCGCTGTTCCTGCGGCATCGACAAGGCCTGATGGATGCTCTCGCTCATGGCGCGAACGTCATAGGGATTAACGATCAGGGCCTCGCGCAGTTCTCGTGACGCACCGGCGAACGTGGACAGCACCAGCACGCCGTCGTCGTCGTCACGGGCCGCGACAAATTCCTTGGCAACCAAGTTCATGCCGTCATGCAGGCTGGACACCAGACAAACATCGGCGGCGCGGAACAGGGTGAACACCTCTTCCGGCTCGTGATGCTGCTGCACCAGAATGATCGGTTGCCATCCCGGCAGGCCAAAGCGGTCGTTGACGCCCTGCGCAACGCTTTGTGCTTCGGCCTGAGTGATCCGGTAAGCGTCCAAATGGCCGCGGGTCGGTGCTGCGATCTGCAACATGGTGACACGGCCAATCCAGTCCGGATGCAACGTGAACAGGCTTGCCATGGCACGGAAACGATCCGCGATACCCTTGGTGTAGTCGAACCGTTCGACACCGATGACCAGCATCGCCGATGGATCAAGACCATAACGCTGCCTGACCGTCTCCCGGCATTTCGTCACCGGAGACTGTTCCAAAAGCGCGGTGGGCGGCCATTCGATGGAAATGGGATAGGGCCTGACCTGCGTCAAACCACAACCGGCCCGAACGCTGCTTTGCTCGCGGTCGATATGGCATTCCAAGAACCGATCGACCGAATCAAGGAAGTTGAGGCAGTGGAACTGCGTGTGGAAGCCCAGAATTGAACTGCCTAACAGGCCGCTCAAAATTTCTTCCTTCCAGGGGCAAATGCTGAAGACCTCGGGGTTCGGCCAAGGGATGTGCCAGAACGTGATGATCGTCGCTTCCGGCAGGCGTTCACGCAGCAGCTTGGGCAATAAGGCGAAGTGATAGTCCTGGATCAGGATGACCGGATTGGAAGATCGGGTTTCCTCGATCACGGCGTCCGCGAATTTGCGGTTCACCTCGACATAGGCATCCCAATCGGACGCCTGAAAGCTGGGACGCACGAATGCGATATGGCAGAGCGGCCATAATCCATCATTGGCAAAGCCGTAATAATAGCCTTCGTACTCATCATCCGACAGCCAGACACGGCGCAGACTGTAAGCAGGCTCATCCGGCGGCACCGACAAGCGGTCCGCCTCGTCAACCGTCAGACGGTCGGCTGAGCCGTTTCCATGGGCGATCCAAGTGCCGCCGCATGCCCGCATGATCGGCTCCAAAGCCGTCACGACACCACTGGCGGGACGTTGCAGTTGGATATGACCATCGTCATCAAGGTTGTGGATATAGGGTTCGCGGTTGGAAACGACGAGAACCTCGGCGCCGGGCAGTTCGTTCTGCAGAAGATTGCGCAGATTGTCCGGTCCCCAGTCGATGCGGATTGCTTCCGAGGAACCATCGACATCCCGGAGAAGTTCTCGGATGCCATCGACCAGCGGCATAATTTCGGGGGCCAAAGCGGCGGTCTGGCTGCCATCGCTTTTCGGCGGCAGTCCCTTGTGGATGGCCCGCATCCAACGCCGCAGCGTCAACCGCGCGACCGATGCCGTCACGGCGGTCGTAAACGTACCCGGCACCGCCAGAAGCGGCGAGATAAAACGAGAAAACATCCTCATGAGCCTGTCCTTCCGTGGGTTTACCTCGCCCCAATGCGGGGAGGTGAAAGCCGAAAGGCCTTCAACATGCGGATATGCTTGCCCTCACGAGACGATCCTCACGAGACGATATTGAGCGCGGGAATATCTTGGATAGAGACGGCATCCAGCCCGTCGATCAGATCCTGGGCATTATCAACCTCGCCCGCCCAGCAATGGGCGACCTCGGCGATCAGTTCGCCATGATCCACAACTTTCATTCTGTCGTGAAAGCTCAGAGCCTGGACGACACGACGGATCAGGCGCTCGACCACCATGATGTCGCCCAACCCGCCCGGCGGTCGGGTGCCCAACAGCAAAGCGCAAACGCTGCCGCCAGCCAGGACACCAACCGGGTCGGTCAACGGCACGGACATCCGCATGGCATCCACCAGGGCGCTTAATGCCGAGGAGTGTCGAAGCGCCGCAGTCTGCGGAAGAAACTGGGGAATGGTGATGGCCACCAGCGTCAGGCGGACATGCGCGTCGCGAAGCCGGACAAGGATCTGATCGACCTCACGCTCAAAGGTCCGCCACTTCATTGGCGGCGGCATCGCCGACGATTGCGCCTGTGACAGATCGGTCGGATTGAAAAAACTGGCTGTCATCATTATCCGGCTCCGTTGATTGCGACCGCCTTCAGGCGTCTATTGACCTGGCATCAGGGGGCGCGAAGCGGCACCCGTCCCAGGGGGATAGAGGAAAGCTTCTTCATCAACATTTCGGCATTCTATGAAGCACTCCGGCTATCAGGGCAGGTGCGTTTTCAGCACCCCCAGCCTAGACCGAGCCGCAGGGAATCGCCTGCAACCAGTCTGAAACAAAGCTGTGACCGGAAAAGGAATCTTGGGCCCAAGGCAGGAAGACCGTGATCGACAGGCCTGCCCCTGGAAGCGTTGGCCCGGCAGGGCATCATCGCCAATAAATCGCCGGAAACGTCATCCAGATCAGAACACGTCTGGAACTCAGAGCATCGGCATGATCTTCAGGAACAACTCGGCTTGCGAGGATACCTGCAACTTGGCATAGGCGCGCTTGCGGTGCACCTTGACCGTCAAGCGACTGATGCCCATGCATTGGGCGATAGAACTATTGGAATGGCCGCCCATCACCAGGGCAATCACCTGGGCTTCCCGCTGTGTCAGGGATTCGGCAATGCCGGGCTGCGGCTTCAACGTGAACAGCCGCCGTTCCAAACTTTCCGTACTCTGGGTTTCGTCGGGCAGATCCAGCTTGGCCAACCGGGTTTCGGCATAGATGCGCAGCAAGGGAATCAATGCGGGGGCGACATCATCCAAAAACCGCTTATCGGTCTTGCTGAACCGGCCCGACCCACGCTGACGCCCCAGGGACAGATTGACGAAATTGTCCCCCGTCCCCCGGCAGATGATCCCCAACTCGTCGAGCATCCGCACGCAGGAGAAATAGGATTTGCCATACTCGCTTTGAAAAAAGCGGTCGGGGGCAATGTCGCCGATCAGAAACACCCCCTCCTCACCCGCCTGCACCTTTTTGAAAAAGGGGTCAAGATTATAGGCCAGTCTTAAATACTGCTCCTCATAGCGAAAACCTTCACGGTCTGGAATCCAGTAAAATAAGTCTATAGGCGGCGCACCATCGCAGAAAATAAGAATAACTAAATTATCTATGTTTATCTGAGACTGAATGAAGGCACGCAGATGCAGCGGGAAATCCAGCCCGCGCACCGTGGAAATCATAGAGCCTAATTTTTCAGCAAATTCTCTATTTGCCCACTCACTGGACATTCATACCCCCAAAAAAGCGGATATCTCTTAGAAACTACTCCAGAGGGGGTATTCTTTCCACCCAGTTTTCTCCGTAGCCTGACCTTACGTTCGATGCCGACCCCGCCTTTTGGGTCCTCACGATGGAAGGACGGTTCGCATGCCGCTGGCTGTTCAGATACTGAATGTCGTGAAAGATTACGGCAGTTTTACTGCACTGCACAATGTTACGCTGGAAATCCGCTCCAACGAATTCTTCACCCTGTTGGGACCGTCGGGATGCGGCAAGAACACTTTGCTGCGCATCATCGCCGGGTTCGAGGAAATCACCAGCGGCGATCTGACCCTGTTCGGGGAAGATATCGCCGCCCTGCCGCCCGACAAGCGTCCCATCAACACGGTGTTTCAGCATTATTCGCTGTTCCCCCACATGACGGTGACCGAGAACGTGGCGTTCGGTCTGCGGCGGCTGAAAATGTCGGACAGCGACATCAAGAAGCGGGTCGGCGAAATGCTGGAGATGATCAAGCTGTCATCCCATGCCGAACGCAAGCCGCACCAGCTTTCCGGCGGACAGCAACAGCGGGTCGCCCTGGCCCGCGCCCTGGCCCCGCGCCCCAAAGTGTTGTTGTTGGACGAACCGCTGTCAGCCCTGGACCTGAAGCTGCGCCAAGCCATGCGCCTGGAACTGAAGGCCCTGCAACAGCAGACCGGCGTCACCTTCATCTTCGTCACCCACGATCAGGAAGAAGCCCTGGCCATGTCCGATCGCATCGCCGTGATGTCGGAAGGCCGGGTGCAGCAGGTGGATGTTCCCAAGAACATCTATGAACATCCCGCCACCCGCTTCGTGGCCGACTTCATCGGCGACGCCAACTTCCTGACGGCGTCGGTCCAAGGGCTGGAAGACGGGCGCGCCCACTGTCGCCTGGATGGCGGGCATATGATCCTGGCCCGCGATGTCGGAGCCGCCAAGCCCGGCCACGACGTCAGCCTGTTCCTGCGCCCCGAAAAACTGTCAGTGCATGACGAAGCGGTGGATGGGGCTATTCCCATGACCGTTAAGACCATCGTCTATCAGGGCGACGCCACCGACTATCTGGTGGAATTGGATGGCGGCTTGACGCTGCGGTCGCGCTGCGAGAACCGCGTCAACGGCGACCCCATTCTGACCGCGGGCGAACGCGGTTTTCTGCGGATCGTGCCCGACGCCGCCAAAACCTTGCTGGATTGAGGTCCATCATGACGCCACGCTCCGCGACATTGCTTGGCATCGCCCCGACCTTCCTGGTTCTGGGGGCCCTGATGGTGGTGCCGATGCTGATCATGGCCGCCTATTCCCTGATGGAGGCCAACAGCTTTGGTGGGGTTCTGCCCCATTTCTCGATCGAGGCTTACATCCATCTGCTGTTCGAACGCGACCTGGACGACAGCCTGGTTTTCGATGGCGCTTACATCGCTATTTTGCTGCGGTCCCTGCGGATTGCCGGTCTGGCGACCCTGGTGACCCTGCTGGTGGGCTTTCCCGTCGCCTATTACATCGCCACGCGACCGGCGGAAAAACGCACCTTGCTGATTTTCATCATCACCGTGCCGTTCTGGACCAACCTGCTGATCCGCACCTATAGCTGGGTTCTGATCCTACGCGACACCGGGCTGATCAACAGCACCCTGCAAGGGCTGGGTCTGACCGATCACCCGATCCAACTGCTCTACACCGAAGGGGCGATCCTGTTCGGGCTGGTCTACACCTATGCCCCGTTCATGGTGCTGCCGCTTTATTCCTCGCTGGAAAAGCTGGACTTCCGGTTGGTGGAAGCCGCCCGCGATCTTTATTGCGGACGCTGGGGGGCCTTGCGCCATGTGGTTCTGCCGCTGGTGGCGCCGGGTGTGGTGGCCGGGGCGATCCTGGTTTTCGTGCCCTGCCTGGGCGCTTTCGTCGCCCCCGATCTGTTGGGCGGCGGCAAGGAACTGATGATCAGCACGCTGATCCAGTTGCAGTTCTCGTCTTCACGCAACTGGCCGTTCGGGGCGGCGCTGTCCTTGGTGCTGCTAGCCCTGGTGATGCTGACCCTGACCGTTTCGGCGGTCCGCCAAGCCCGCAACGCCTCGCAGGGGGGACACTGACATGCAGACCCGTCACATCACCGACCTGCCCGGCTTTCGCAGTTTTTCCTGGCTGTTCTTCGCCTATCTTTATGCGCCGCTGGTGCTGTTGGTGGTCTTCTCGTTCAATTCGACCCGTTCGGGTACGGTCTGGACCGGTTTTTCGCTGAACTGGTACACCAAGATCGCTGCCGATCACGATATCCAGCACGCCGCCCTGAACAGCCTGATCATCGCCGTCTGCGCCACCGCGATTGCCACCGTGATCGCCACCGCCGCCGCCCTGGCGATGAAGCGCGGCACCGCGTTTCGGGGCAGAAACGCCGTCAACG
>JASLCK010000343.1 GCA_030151865.1 Rhodospirillaceae bacterium
CCAATGCCCGCAATTCTTCAAGGAATTGCACCAATTTTACCAAGCTGACTTCAGTTCCTATACCTCGACTGGAAATTATGTCGCCTGGGGCGATCGTAAAGCCAAGACGTTGAGCAAAAGCAAAAATGTTTTTGATAAGAATTTTGACATTCAAGGCGGGATTATTACGGAATCGGCTGATCATACCCGGCTGACTTATGCTCAAAAGAATGAAGCACAATACAAAAAGCTGTCTGCTTTGTTTTCTTCCGCTGAAACCATCGCCGCGACTTTGGATGAATTGCGTCCAGCGGTGAAGCCGCCAGAAAAAGACAAGAATGGGGCGCCACCGTCTGGAGTTTCCTCTAACGATGATAGTTTGTTCGACTTCTTTGACAACGGCGGATATTGATCGGCACCCGCATCGCCGGATGCGGGTGCCGACTGAACTGGAATCCACTGGAGGGTCGCCGACATGGCGCATATGGGCCGCCAAAACCACCCTGCCGCCGCAGCCTGTCGATGTGTTGGGCGACGCGGTGGAGATCGTCGCGCCGGTCCAGCTCTTTTTGCGTAACGGCGGATGATTGGACGGCTCAGGCCACGTCCATCAACAGGCTTTCCACCGCCGATCCCGCGAGCAGCGGATATTTGGCGATGTCCGGCAAGTCGAAATGCCACCATTCGTAAGGGTTATGGGCAAACCCGGCCAAGGCCATGATGCCGGTCAGTTGAATGCGGTTTTGCATCACGGTTGGCTCGACATCTTGGGCCACGGCAAAGGATCGCGGCGTCATGTCGTCAAAGCCGGTGCCCATGTCGAAGGGTTTCCCGTTGCTGTCGCACAAGGTCAGATCGACCGCCACGCCCCGGCTGTGGTTGGACCCCAGGCTGGGATCAGCAACAAAAGTGGCGTCTGGCAGGGCCTGCCACAGCACCTGTTGCGCCGCCTGGGGGCGATAGGCGTCCAGCACCCGCAGGCGCAGGCCTTGGCGCTCCGCCAGATCGGCGGCCTTCATCAGGCAATGGTGGGCGTCGGGGTGCAGATAGGCTTCGGCCCGATGATAAATCGGGCTGCCGGTAATGTTGTTGGCGGTGGCATACCGCAGATCCAGATCAATGGCCCGATGGGAAACGCTCAGCAGTTTCATGAGAACCTTGGGGGGTGTCGGGAAAGGGAAGGATGAAGGCCGGTTCAGGCGCGTCCGCAACGGATTTGCCGTCCATCGCCCGGCACGGCCAGCGGCAGCAATGCCTGGGGGCGGTCGCACCCAGGCCCGGCCTTGGGGCAGCGCTTTTGATAAAAGCAGCCGCCGGGCAAGGTGCGGTTGGACGGCAGTTCGCTTAAATCCAGGGCATCGTTGCCGGGCGGTTGGCCCAGCACGGGGACGGAGTCCAGCAGCAGCCGGGTATAGGGATGAACAGGGTGTTCCAGCACGCTTTGGGCGGGGCCGTATTCGACCACCTGTCCCAGATACATCACCGCCACGAAGTCGGCGATATGACGGATCACCGAGACATTGTGGGAGATGAACAGATAGGTCAGCTTGCGCTGCTGTTGCAGGGTGACCAACAGGTTCAACACCTGGGCCTGGACCGATACGTCGAGGGCCGATGTCGGTTCGTCCAGGATCAGAATGTCGGGGTCGGGGGCCAAGGCGCGGGCGATAGCGATGCGCTGGCGCTGTCCGCCGGAAAATTCGTGGGGATAGCGGTCGATATGTTCTGGCCGCAGTCCCACCAGTCCCGCCAGATTGGCGGCGATGGCCCGCAATTCCGCCTTAGGCTTGGCTTCACGCAGAAACAGCGGTTCGGTGATGACGCGCCAGACCGGCAGGCGGAAATCCAACGACGAATTGGGATCTTGAAAGACGATCTGCATACGTTCGACCGGCTTGCCAAACGGCAGGGGCGCGCCATCGATGGCGACCTGTCCATCCTGGGGCGTGACCAGTCCGGTCAGCACCCCGGCCAGGGTGCTTTTGCCGCATCCCGATTCGCCGACGATACCCAGGGTATGGCCGCGCGGGATCGACAGATCGATGCCGTTCAGGGCATGGGCATGGGCCTTCGGGCGTCCCAGCCAGTCGCGGCCGACGGGAAAGCGGACGGTCAGATTTTCCACCGTCAAGGCGGGCAGCAGCGGCAGGGCCATGGCTAATCCTCCTGTCCAGGAACGTGGGGGTGCCAACAGGCGGCCTGATGGCCGGGAGCGGCGTTGACTTCATACCAGCCGGGGCGCGTGTCGCAGGTCGTAGCGCGCCGTTCGCAACGACCGGCAAAGCCGCAGCCGCTGGGGGGGTGGCGCAGATCGGGCACTTGACCGGGAATGGCGGGCAGGGTCTGCCCTGCTTCGCTCTGTTCCGGCAGGCAGGCCAGCAGGGCGTGGGTATAGGGATGGGCGGGGCGGCTCAACACATCACCGGTCTTGCCCTGTTCCACCAGACGCCCGGCATACATGACATAAACCCGGTCGGTATATTGCGACACCACCCCCATATCGTGGGTGATCAGCAGGACCGCCGTGCCCGACTGGCGGGCCCGTTCGCGCAACAGGGTCAAGACCTGACGCTGTACGGTGACATCCAAGGCGGTGGTGGGTTCGTCGGCGATGATGATCTTGGGGTCGCAGGAAAAGGCCATGGCGATCAGGATGCGCTGGCGCATGCCGCCCGACAGTTCGAAGGGATAGCGGGCCAGCACCTGTTCGGGGTCGGCGATGCGCATGTCCCCCAGCAGCTTGACCGCCAGGGCACGGGCCTGGGGCTTGGATAGGGCGCGGTGATGGCGGATCACTTCGACCATCTGGCGTTCGATGCGCATGGTGGGGTTCAGGGCGGTTTGTGGTTCCTGAAAGACCATGGCGGCCTGACCGCCGCGCAGATGGGCCAAATCCTTTTCGTCCGCCGTCAGCATGTCGTGGTCCAACAGACGGATGGCCCCCTGGCTGACCCGATAGGCATTCGGGGGCAACAGCCGCATGGACAACATCGAGGTGATGGATTTGCCGCAGCCGGATTCGCCCACCAGTCCGACGATTTCGCCGGGGGCAACCGACAGGCTGATGCCGTCCAGGGCATGGATGGCCCCGCCATAGATGGGGAACTCGATGGACAGGTTTTGGATGTCCAGGACCGGCGGCACAGTTGGCGGCAACGTCGAGGATAGGGTGCTGGTCATGCGCGCCCCCTTTGCTTCGGGTCGATCAGGTCGCGCAGGCCGTCGCCCAAAAGGTTGAAAGCCATGGCGGTGATCAGGATGGCCAGACCGGGAAAGGTCGAGAACCACCACTGGTCAAGGATATGGTTGCGCCCCACCGCGATCATCGCGCCCCATTCGGCGGCGGGCGGCTGCGCCCCCAACCCGATGAAGCTCAGGGCCGAAATCATCAAGATGGTACCGCCGATATCCAAGGTGGCCTGCACCATCAGCGGCGACAGGGCGTTGGCGGCCACATGCCAGCGCAGCAATTGCAAGGGCGTTGCGCCAAACGTCAGGGCCGCACGCACATAGCCGCTTTCGCGGATGCTCAAGGCTTGGCCGCGCGACAGGCGAACATAGCTGGGGATGCGGACAAAGGTGATGGCCAACATGGCGTTCCACAGGCTTGGCCCCAAGGCGGCGGCCAGGGCCATGGTCAGGACCAGGGACGGCACCGACAAGATGACATCCATCACCCGCATGATCAGACTGTCGATCCAGCCGCCGATGACGCCCGACAAGCCGCCGATCAGGCTGCCGATCAGGGCCGAGACGAACACCACGAACAGCCCCACCCCGACCGAAATACGTCCGCCGCTCAAGACGCGGGAAAAGATGTCGCGGCCCACTTCGTCGGTGCCGAACCAATGATCGGCGGACGGGGCGGCCAGACGGGCATGCAGATTGATCTTGTTAGGGGCGGCGCTGACCAGTTCGGGACCGGCCAGCACCGCCAGGGCGATTATCACCACCAGACCCAGCCCGACCAGGGCGGGCAGATTGCGGCTCAGGCGATAGGCCAGATAGCCAAGACGCTTGGAAAGGGTCATTTCACCCCACCTCGGTAATGCGCGGATCAAGGGCCAGATAGGCCAGATCGACCGCCAGATTGACCAGCACATAGGCAAAGGACACGACAATGGTGAAGCCCATCACCGCCGGGAAATCCAAGGCATTGATGGACGCCACCACATAGGAGCCCATACCCGGCCAGGAAAACACCGTTTCGGTCAGCACTGCGCCGTACAGCAGATCGCCAAAGGCCAGTCCCAGCACCGTCACCGACGGGATCAAGGCGTTGGGCAAGGCATGGCCCAGTACAACACGGGCCTTGGACAGGCCGTGGGCGCGGGCGGTGCGGACATAATCTTCGCCCAGTTGGTCCAGCATGGCCGAACGGATCTGGCGGGCCAGCACCCCGACATGGACAAAACCCAGGGTTAAAGCGGGCAGGATCAGATGGCGTAATCCCGACAGAAAGGCTTGGAAATCCAAAGCGATCAGACTGTCGATCAGTAGCAGGCCGGTATGGGCCGGGGGCGGCGTCAGGGCCGGGTCCAAGCGGCCGCCGCCCGGCAGCCAGCCCAACCCGCCGTAAAAAGCCAGGATCAGGATCAGACCCAGCCAGAAGGCCGGAGTGGAAATGCCGATCATCGACAACAGCCGCGACAGATGGTCAACCGGCTTGTCGCGCCATACCGCCGAGGCCACGCCCAGCGGAACGCCCAGCATAATCGACAGCCCAAGGGCGACGATCACCAGTTCGATGGTGGCCGGAAAGAACACGGCAATATCCGACGATACCGCCCGTCCGGTGCGCAGCGACGTACCCAGATCGCCCTGCAGCAGACCCTGGACGAAGCGCAGATATTGCACCCACAGCGGCTGATCCAGTCCCAGCTTGGCGCGAATGGCGGCGACGATTTCGTCGGTGGCGCGATCACCCGCCATCAGCCGGGCGGGATCGCCGGGGATCAGGTGTGATACCGCGAAAGTGATCAGGGAAACACCGACCACCACCAGCACAAGGAACAGCAGCCGTCTGCGTATGACGTTCAGGAAAGCCATCTGCGGCATCCATCTTGGCAAAGATAAGGGGGCCCGCAACCGGTTGCAGCGGCTGCGGGCCGGGCGGGTTACTTGGACTTGGTCATGTGATCGACGTTGTAGATATTTTCCAACATCGGATTGAAGATGAAGCCCTTGACGCTGGACCGGGCGACGATCTCGGTGTCCTTTTGGAACAGGTAGACGTAAGCAGCTTCGTCCACCACCAGCTTCTGGGCGTCCTGGTAAAGCTTGGTGCGTTCGCCCTGGTTGGACACGGTCACCGCCTTGCGGACCAGATCGTCAACCTTGGGGTTGGAATAATAGGACCGGTTGCCCGGCAACCCCTGATTCTTGCTATCGAACCAATAGTTCATAAACATATAGGGGTCGGAAAAGTCGGGTGACCAATTGCCGATCGAGATATCGAAATCCCCCTTGGCGATGCGGTCGCGCATGCTGCTGTTGGCCATCTGCTGCAAGTCCACCTTGATGCCGATATCGGCCAGATTGGCCTGCACCGACAAGGCGATGGGCTGCCAGTTGGGATCGCGGTCCGACAGCAGGAAGGTCAGGCCCGACACCGACGCGCCCGACTTCTTCAGCAGCGCCTTGGCCTTGGCGGCATCGGCGGTGACGGGCTTCAAGCTGTCGTCATGACCCCACATGCCCACTGGGATCGGTCCCCCCAGCGGCTTGGCCTTGCCATTCAAGATGCCGTCGATGATACCGCTGGCGTCCACGGCCTGAACCAGGGCGCGGCGCACGTCGGGGTTATCGAGCGGGGCCTTCTTGTTGTTCAGATAAAGATAGGTCACGCGCAGGCTGGGATATTCAGCGACCTCGACGCCCGAGGATTTGGCGGTCTTGGCCAGGGCGGCAACCTGATCGGGCGGCAAATCCTCGGCGATGTCGATATCGCCCGCTTCTACCTGCAACCGCCGGGCCGAGGCTTCAGGGACGATCTTGATCAGCACCTTGGCAAAGGACGGCTTGTCGCCCGCATATTTGGGATTGGGTTCCAACAGCAGGGTCTGGCTTTTTTCCCAGGCGCTCAATTGGTAAGCGCCGCTGCCCGCCGTGTGGGTGGACAACCAACCCTGGGCCAGATCGCCGTTCTTTTCATGCTCGATGATCTTGGGGTTGATGATGCTGGCCCCGTCATTGGCCAGGATATAGAGGAACGGGGCGAACGGTGTCTTCAACTGAAAGCGGACCGTCTTGGCGTCAACCGCGGTAATGGTCATATCGGCGGGAAACGGTTCGGACGGGCCTTGCTTCAGCTTGAACAGACGTTCGAACGAGAACTTCACCGCTTCGGCGGTGACGGGCGAACCATCGGCAAAGGACGGGCCTTGCTTCAGCTTGAAATCCCAGGTCAGACCATCGGCCGAAACGGTCCAAGAGTCCGCCAGATCGCCAGCAACGCCGCTGGTGGCCTTGCCGCCTTCATTCTTGTACTGAACCAGACGCTGATAACAGGGATAGATGGCAGTCCAGTCGTTGTTGTCGATGCTGATGCCCGGATCAAGGGTTTGCGGGTCGGCGGATTTGCCGATCACCAGCGTATCGCTGGGGGCGGCGGCCCAGGCGGTGGGGGCGCTTGCCATGAAGGCCAAGGCGGACAAAGTGAGCAAAGAGCGCGTCGTCAAGTCCTTCATCGGACAACCTTTCCATAGCAAAGAGTAAAAACGGCATCGGCCTATTTCAAATATTGGCCGAAAGTTTCCTGGGCCTGGGCCAGCAGGTCCATTTGTTTGCGGGCGCTGTTGCCAAGGGCTTCGCCCACATCCAACACAAGAAGTTCCAAAGCGTAATGAATGGCGGTGGCCGGGCCGAACAGCAGGCTGGCGTCGGTGGGCACCGCCAGCATATGGCTGGCCAGATCCTGGCCCCAGTCGCACAGCGAATCGCACAGTAAGATAACCTCGATCCCCAGGTCGCGGGCGGCCTTGGCCAGCAGGGGAGAGATGCGGCCATAGCGATAAACGTCGATCAGAATCAGCACCTTGCGGGGGGCGGGATCGGAATAAAGCTTGGCATAGGACCCGTCCTGACCGTCCAGCGCATGGACGTTGGGGCGCAGATAGGACAGCTTCATCATCAGACCTTCGGCCAGATAGCCCATGGTCTGGATGCCCGCTACATAAAGACTGTCGGCCTGCGATGCTTTGGCGATCAGGCTTTGCCAGTCGGGCTGATTACGGAAGGTGTCAACTTGGCGCAGGCCCGCCGTCACGGCGTCGCAGAATGGATGGTGGGTATGGTCGCCCAGACGGCCTTGAACAGCGTCGAAGCGTTGACCCAAACCGTTGAACTGATCTTGACGCAGATGGCGCTTGATATCATCGCGGGCTTCCGCCGCGCTGGAAAAGCCAAGTTTCCGGAAGAAACGGGTGACCGTCATCGGGCTGACCCCGGCCCGTTCGGCAAGGGTATTGG
>JASLCK010000406.1 GCA_030151865.1 Rhodospirillaceae bacterium
GACCGCCGCCCGGTTCCCATACTGGCGCGCAGCCAAACCCTGACCACCGCAAGCCTGTCGCCCCTGCGGCTGGCCGTCGATCACGCCGCCCGCGCCGCCGGTCTGGCGGACAGCGACGCCGCCGATGTGGTGCTGGCGGTGGACGAGGCCTGTCAGAATGTGCTGCGCCATGGCTATGGCGGACAGCCCGGCGATATCCACCTGGAAATCCGCCGCCTGGAGACTCATAACAAGGATCAGCGGTCGGAGTCCGCCCGGCTGGAAATCCTGCTGATTGATTTTGCGCCGCCCGCCGATCCGGCTAAGATTGAACCGCGCGACCTGGATGATCTGCGCCCCGGCGGATTGGGCACCCATTTCATGCGCGCCGTCATGGACGAAGTCGCGTTCCTGCCCCCGCCAGAAGGGGCAGGCAATCTTTTGAGGATGAGCAAGGCCATACCATGCCCCTAAGAGTCAGCATCGACCGTGTCGGCGGCAACACCGCCCTGGTGTCCCTGGAAGGCGAAGTGGATTTGCAGCACAGTCCCGAAGTCCGGCGCGAGGTGCTGCAATGCCTGGCCGACCGCTTCGACGTGGTGGTGGACATGGCTCAGGTCGCCTATATCGACAGCTCGGGCGTCGCCAGTCTGGTGGAAGCGTTTCAGACCGCACGGACCTTTGGGGTGCGCTTTTGTCTGGCTGCCGTCAGTCCCGCCGCCTTGCGGGTGCTGCGTTTGGCCCGGCTCGATCAGGTCTTCGTCATCCATCCCGACCGCGCCACGGCCCTGACGGCGAAAGGCTAGACCCATGGCCGGGCTGCGCGTCGTCCCGGCTTTGACCGCCCTGGCCGATAAGGTTGGGCGCGCCTTTGTGCGCGGGTTGGACGAAATGGGCTTTGCCGCCGCCCTTCTGGCCGAAAGCGCCTATTGGATTTGGATGGGACGGCGCAAACGCCAACCGGTACGGCTGTCCGCCGTCATGCGTCAGGCTTACGAAATCGGGGTGCAGGCCATCCCCATCCTGTCGATCCTGACCTTTACCATCGGGATCATGCTGGCGATCCAGGGCATCTATACCTTGCGGGTGTTCGGCGCAGAAAGCCGCGTCACCACCGGGATTTCCCTGTCGGTGGTGCGCGAATTCAGTTCGCTGATCACCGGCATTCTGGTGGCGGGCCGGTCGGGTTCAGCCTTGGCGGCGCGGCTGGGCACCATGAAGATCAACCAGGAAATCGACGCCCTGACCGTCATGGGCATCAATCCGGTGCGCTATCTGGTGGCCCCGCCCCTGATCGCCATGGTGATCATGGTCCCCGCCTTGACCATGTGGGCGCATCTTGTGTCGCTGTTCGCCGCCGGTCTTTACGTCTCGGCCGATCTGGGGATGAGCCTGGGGGCTTATGCCAACGCCATCATCGAAGTGGTCAAGGTCACCGACGTGGAACACGGATTGGCCAAATCGGTGATTTTCGCTCTGCTGATCGCCCTGGTGGGCGTGGTCAACGGCGCTTTGGTCACCGGCGGGGCCGAAGGGGTGGGCCGCATGACCACCCGCTCGGTGGTGCATGCCATTTCCGCCATCGTCATCACCGACATGATCTTTGCCTTTGCGGTGACAAGATGAGCGCGCCCAACATCGAAGTGTCCGGTCTGGTCGCCCGTTATGGCGAACGCACGGTGCTGCATGGCGTCGATCTCGCGGTCCACCCCGGCGAGATCATGGTGATCATGGGCGGATCGGGATCGGGCAAAAGCACGCTGCTCAACCATCTTTTGGGCCTGCTGCATCCGGCGGCGGGTCAGGTGCGGCTGCTGGGCCACGACATCAACCGCATTTCCCCCGACCAATTGCGCGATCTGCGCCGCAAGATCGGGGTGGCGTTTCAGGGCGGGGCGCTGTTCAGCTCGATGACGGTGGCCGACAACATCATGCTGCCGTTGCGCGAACATACCGAGTTGGACGCCAAGACCATGGAAATCATGGCCCGCCTAAAGCTGGAAGTGGTCGATCTGGCAGGCTGCGGCGAGCTGATGCCGTCGGAACTGTCGGGTGGCATGACCAAGCGCGCCGCCCTGGCCCGCGCCATCGTCATGGACCCCCGGCTGCTGTTTTGCGACGAGCCTTCGGCCGGACTGGATCCGGTGGTGTCGGCAGCCATCGACGATCTGATTTTGCGGCTGCGCGACGCCATGGGCATGACCATCGTGGTGGTGACCCACGATCTGGACAGCGCCTTTAAGATCGCCGACCGCATTTGCGTGCTGGACCGGGGCGAAATCATCGCCCTGGGCAGCAAGGACGAGATCAGGAACAGCCCCAATCATCGGGTGCAAAACCTGCTGCACCGCCGCACCGAACCGGCGGATATGGACCCCGACGCCTTTTTGCGGCGTCTGATGGGCGAAAGCTGACGGGAACGAACGATGCGCGACTATCGGATCAATTATGCCGCGGTGGGCGGTTTCGTGCTGGCGATGCTGATCGCCCTGGTGGTGTCCATCGCCCTGATCACCGGACGGACCGGCAGTACCGACAGCTATTTCGCCACCTATGACAACGTCTCTGGCGTCAAATACGGCACCAAGGTCATGTATGAGGGCTTCGGCATCGGGCAGGTGGGTGATATCAAACCGGTGCGCGCGGCCGAGGGCGGCAAGACCCGCTTTCGCGTGCGGCTGGATGTGCAGCGCGGCTGGCCGGTGCCCGAAGACAGCGTGGCGCGCATCGCCGCATCGGGCCTGCTGGCCGCCGTCGCGGTGGATATCCGGGGCGGCACCAGCGCCGCCCTGCTGCGCCCCGACGCCGAGATCAAAGCCCAGTCGGGCGGCAACCTGTTTGCCGCCATGTCCGACATCGCCAGCGAAGTCACCAACCTGAGCCAGACCGCGTTGCGCCCCCTGGTCGAGACGCTGAACCGCACCGTTTCCGCCTTTGGCCCGGTGCTGGAACAGAAAGCCCCGCAATTGCTGGACAATCTGGTGTCGCTGTCGGCCGATCTGGCCCAAAAGGGACCGCGCATTTCATCCAATGTCGAACAGATGACCAGCGGCATGAGCCGGGTCATGAGCCCCGACAACACCCGCAAGATCGAAGACAGCATCGACAACGTCAACCGCGCCACCGCCAGCGTCGCCGAACTGACCGCCAGCCTGCAAAGCAGCAAGGCCAAGGTCGATCAGGTGCTAAGCGTGCTGGACAAGACCGTCGCCGGCAACGCCGACAACGTCAATCAAAGCCTGAAAGATTTGCGCTACACCTTGCAGGCGGTGTCACGCACCATCGATTCGGTGACCTATAACCTGGACGGCACAGCGCGCAACATGAACGAATTCAGCCGCGAAATCCGCCAGAACCCGGCCCTGCTGATCGGCGGCACCAAGACCCGCAACGAAGGGGAACCGCGATGATCCGCTTTTCCGGCAACGCTTTTGGCGCCCTGATGGGGATATCCCTGCTGGCCCTAACGCTGACATCCTGTGCCGGGCCGACACCGCCTGCCGATCAATATTTCCGCCTGGACGTCACCGCCCCAACGGCCATGCCCGCCCCGGCCTTGCCCGGTGTGGTCGAGGTCAACCGCTTTGCCGCCCAAGGCTTGGCGGGCGAACGGTCCATGCTCTATAGCCGTGCCGAAACCCCCGGTCAGGTGGCCCGCTACAGCTATGCCCTGTGGGTGGAATCCCCCACCTTGCTGCTGCAAAACCAACTGATCGCGGTAATGCGCGGGGCCAGGGCCGCCGATCTGGTGGTATCGCCCGATCTGCACACCCCGCCCGAGCATGTGGTGCAAGGCCGCATCCTGCGGTTCGAGGAAGTGCTGGGGCCGACACCCAAGGTGGTGGTGGAACTGGAACTGGGGGTGGTGCGCCTGCATGGCGGGGAAATGCGCCTGCTGCGCACCTATCGCGCCGAAGCGCCCTTGAACGGCGACAAGCCCGCCGATGCCGCCCAGGGCTTTCAAACCGCCGTGGGCGACATCTTCGGGCATTTCGTCACCGATTTGCAGACCTTGCGGCCTTAACCACGTCGGCCTGCCGTGCTTAGCGCATGGCGAACAGTTCCTGGTGGAAGCGGCTGCCGACCGGCAGACCTTGGGCGGCGAAGTCCTGACGCAGGGCTTGGCCGAACCCGGCGGGGCCGCAGAACCAGATGCTGGCGTCTTTCCAATCGCCGACCATTTGCCGGATACGCTCACCGCTCAACCGACCGTCGGTCTTTTCCACCAGCACATGCAGCCGCACGCCCGCCGCCTTGGCCTCGGCGGTCAGCCGGGCGATGGCGTCTTCATCGGCAGCGGCCACCGCATGGAACAGATCGACCGATTGCGGACGCGGACCGGGCTGGGTGGCCAACTGACCCAACCGGGCCAGAAACGGCGTGATGCCGATGCCGCCGCCGATCCACACCTGACGCGGGCACTGATCGTCGAAGGTAAAGTCCCCATAAGGGCCTTCGACGGTGACCGCCTGACCGACCCGCAGGGTTTCGCGCAAGGTCCGGGTATGGTCGCCCAATTCCTTGACCACGAAGGCGACGCGGTGGGTCTTGGCATCCCAGGCCGAGGCGATGGTGAAGGGATGCGCCCCTTCCGCCGGGTCACAGGTCAGAAAAGCGAACTGACCGGCCTGATGACCTTTCCAGCCCTGGGGCAGATCAACCTCGATGCGCAGGGCATGCATCACCGGGTAATAGTGCAAAGTGGCGATTCGGCCCGTGGCCTTGCGCCCCGATCCGATCTGGCGCAGCAGTACCAGCAACGCCGCCCAGGTGCCGCCCAACAGCAGCACGCCCTGCACCAGCCCGACCGGCTGGATCCAATAGACGAAGTCGGTCAGCACCACCGAATGGAAGGCCAGCACCAGATAAGCCACCGGCAGCACGCGGTGCACCTTGGCGAACAGGCGATAGGGAAACAGCTTGATCAGCGCCAGCAAGATCAACGCCACAGCGGCGTAAAAGGCCCATTCGCCCATGCCTTCGGCGGTATGGCGCAAGCCGGAAAAGACCTGTTCGATAAAGGTGTCGGGTTCGGGGCGCGGCCCCCGATGGGGGCGCTCCAGCAGGCCCCAGCCCACCGCCCATTTCGGACCCTTGGCCCACAGCCAATGCACCACCGAAAAGACCAGGGCGCTAATGCCCAGCCACTTATGCAGCCGGTACATCTTGTCCAGGCCGCCCAGCCAGCGTTCCGGCCAGGTGGGGCGCAAAGCCAGCATCATGGCGATGCTCATCAGCGCCATGCCGATCACGCCGGTCCATTGCACCATGTCGCCGCGAAACGCGAAGAAGTTGGCCGGTTGAAAGAAATTGGGTTCGGCCATCACCCACAGCGCCGTCAGCAGCACCATGCTGCCCCAAAGCGCTATTTTGATATTGCGCACAATCACACCTTTATACCAGCTGTCGCGCCGCGCCGTACCAGACAGCGCGCCAATCCCGACAACCCGGCCCCAGCCTGTTTTAGTTCTGAAGTATGTTCAGACTACAATCCGGCTGTAACGGCATGATGTCGGGCGCAGGGTCCTTTGGTAACCGATGGTTTCCGTCTGTCACCGACGCCAACCCTACGGTTTTAACCCTACGCCCCAGGGGATGAACCTTAGATGAATTAGGGGAATTCCCCCGCCGCCGCCCGCTGGGCCTTCTCGGCGACCTTGGGCAGGAAGCGGTCCCAACGCACCACCGACCGGCCATGACGGCCGCGCCCGATGACATCGTGACCGTCATGGGCCAGCACCGAAAACACCAGCCCACGCCCGTTGACCTCTTCCAAGGTGCAATCGACCGTGACGCTCAGTCCGACCGGGGTGGCGGCTTCGTGGCTGACTTCGATCATGGTGCCCAGACTGCCCTCGCCCTCTTCCAGATGGGGGCCGATGGCTTCGATGCAGCACCATTCCATCAGCCCGACCATGAAGCCGGTGGCGAACACTTCCGGCATGTTGGCGAACAATTCGGACTCGGGGTACAGAAACGGCACCGTCTTTTGACGGGTCACGGTGAAGCGGTCGCGATAGGTCAGACCGGGGGCCAAAGTGGGTTTCATGACGCCTTTCCCTGTTTCTCTTTGTTGCCGCCGATCTTAACCCGCCCCTATTGCGCCGCCAAAGCGAAAGACTGCCCTGATCCCGCCCTATTGCCTTGCCCCATCAGGGGGTCGGGGGCGATCAGCCCCTGCGAGCGCCACAAAATATCGATGCCCCGGTCACGCCGCAGCCGTCCCACCAGGGCCGGTTTGTGCAGATGTCCATTCTGCGGATCGACAAAGACATCGTGGCCGGTCAGTGACCGCACCTTCAGGCCCGGCAAGGCAGCACGCACCTGGGCCGGATCGGTCGAGCCCGCCGCCTGGACTGCCTGCGCCCACAAACGGAAGGCCAGCACCGACGCTTCCATGGCATCGTTCAGCACCGCTTCCGGCTCGCCGCAGAACAGCCGCCAGCGGGCCAGGAAGTCGCGGTTTTCCGGAGTATCGACACTCATCAGATAGTTCCAGGCCACCAGATGCCCGGCGATGGCGTCGGGCGGCATCTCGGCGGCTTCGGCCTCGCCGATGGACACCGTCAGCAAAGGTACGTCGCGGCCCTTCAGGTCGCGGAAGAAATAGAAGTTGGAATCGCCGCCCACCGTGCTGACCACCAGCCCCGGCCCACCCGGTGCTTTCAAAAAGGCAGCGATCTCGGACACCACCTTGGACCAGTCGCTGGCCCCGACCGGCAACAGGCGTTCCTTGATGGCCGCCCCCATGATGCCCAGCCCGGCCAAATGGCTTTTCAGCACCCGATGGGTTTCGCGGGGATAAAGGGTGTCATTGCCCACCAGGAAGAAGCGCTTGTACCCGCCGCCTTGGGCCGACATCAGATAGGACACGGCGGGCAAAAGCTGCTGGTTGGGTGGCGCGCCGCAATAGACGACGTGGGGGTCCTGTTCCGCCCCCTCGTACTGGGACGGATAGAACAAAAGCCCCTTGTGACGGGCCAAAACCGGCAGCATCGCCTTGCGCGAGGTGGAACTCCATCCCCCGAACAGGGCAACCACGTGGTCCTGGGTCAGGGCCTGTTCCGCCAGTTCGGCATAGCGTTCAGGGATTGAACGGGGGTTATAGACCAACGCCTCGACCGGACGCCCCAACAGACCGCCCTTTTGGTTCAGGGCGTCGATTTCCATGCGCAGAATATCTTTCAAGGGCCGTTCACCCACCGCCGAACCGCCGGTCAGTGCATGCAGGATGCCGATACGGATGGCCCCATGGTCGAGATCGTCCAGGAAAGTGCCGACCGCTTGACGCAACGCATCGGACTGGGTGGCCAACCCTTCCGCCGCCAGATGCACCGCGCCCGCCCCTTCGCGGGTGTGGTGGGTGGCGTCGGCCACATCATGGATCGAGGCGGTCATTTCGCGCGCCTCGTTGGCGGTGGTTTCCACCCCCTGGGAAATCGTCCGGCTGGCGGCGCTTTGCTGACGCACCGCTTCGGCCACAGCCGCCACCAATTGGTTGACCTGATGCATGGCCTGGGCGATGTCGGCCATCACCGCCATGGTCTGGCTGGCGGCATGGCGGATTTCCCCAGCATGGCTGTCGATATCGGCGGTGGCCTTTTCGGTTTCCGTGACCAGATTCTTGACCTCGCCCGCCACCACGGCGAAACCGCGTCCCGCTTCTCCGGCCCGCGCCGCCTCGATGGTGGCGTTCAGGGCCAACATGCGGGTTTGCCCGGCAATGTCGGAAATCACATGGGCCATGCCGCCGATACGGTCCGCCGCCGACGACAGGGTGGTAATGGTTTCGTTGGCGTGGTCGGCCTTTGCCACCGCATCGGTGATTACCTGGGCGGCATGGCTGGCCCGGCCTTCCAATTCGGCCAGGGAATCATCAAGCTTGCGGGCTGCGTCGGCCAACGCCTCCACCTCGCGCGAGGCGGTGGCGGCGGACCGTTCCACCGTTTCGCTGCGGTCGGACACCATGCCCGCCTGATCGGCCAGCGACGATGCCGCGCCGCGCATGCTGTCGGCGGCCCCGGCCAGCGACACCTGCACCCCGCCGACCGCCTGTTCGAACTTACCGACAAACTGTTCCAGCGATGCCCGGCGCTGGGCTTGGCGCTGACTGTCGGCTTCCTGCTCGGCCATGGCGCCGTCGGCGTCCAGCAAATCCTGGCGCAGCTTTTCCAGGGCTTCTGCCAGTTTTCCCGCCGTGCCGCCTTGGCCCAGATACGGCACCTTGCGATAGCGTTCGCCCCCGGCAATATCGGCCGCCGCCGCCGCCAGTTCGCCCCACGCCCCGCCCAGTCGCGCGATCAGTCGTCTCGCCATGGCATTTCTCCCATCTTGCCAGGCAGACAGCAGCAAAGCGCATACCAGAAGGTTCAATATTTGTTTTTCAAGGCGTTAACATTTTGCCCCGCCATCCCGCCGTCCGGCTTTGCATATTTGCGCGCCGCATCGCCCAGAAAGCAGGCAAACCGCCAATACGAAAGAAAGAACAGCCCTCTTGCGCCTCTGGCGCGGCGGCAGTAACGTCTTTGGCTGATTTTTTCTGACCCCCTATGGGAGTTTTACTTTCATGTCGTTCCTTGCCAAGCGCCTGTCGCTCATCAAGCCGTCGCCGACCATTGCGGTGACCCAGAAGGCCGCCGAGCTCAAGGCCGCGGGCCGCGACGTCATCGGCCTGGGAGCCGGCGAGCCCGACTTCGATACCCCCGACAACATCAAGGCCGCCGCCAAGGCCGCCATCGACAAGGGCGAGACCAAGTACACCGCCGTTGCCGGCACCCTGGCGCTGCGCAAGGCGATCTCGGCCAAGTTCAAGCGTGAAAACGGCCTGGACTACGCCCCCGAACAGATCACCGTCGGCTGCGGCGGCAAGCAGGTGATTTACAACGCCCTGCTGGCCACCATCGATCCCGGCGACGAAGTGGTGATCCCGGCCCCCTATTGGGTCAGCTATCCCGACATCACCCTGCTGGCCGAAGGCAAGCCGGTGTTCGTGACCTGTCCGGAAGAAAACGGCTTCAAGCTGAAGGCCGCCGATCTGGATGCCGCCATTACGCCCAAGACCAAGTGGGTGATCCTGAACTCGCCGTCGAACCCGACCGGCGCGGCCTATTCCTTCGACGAGTTGAAGGCCATCACCGATGTGCTGCTGCGTCATCCCCATGTCTGGGTGATGAGCGACGACATCTATGAACACATGGTCTATGACGGCTTCAAGTTCTTCACCCCGGCTCAGGTGGAACCCAAGCTGATCGACCGCACCCTGACCATCAACGGTCTGGCCAAGGCTTACGCCATGACCGGCTGGCGCGTTGGTTATGCGGGCGGCCCGAAGATCATCATCGACGCCATCAACAAGATCCAGTCGCAGAGCACCACCCACACCGCCTCGATCAGCCAGGCGGCGGGCGTGGAAGCCCTGAACGGCACCCAGGATTACATCCCCAAGAACGCCGAGTTGTTCAAGACCCGCCGCGATCTGGTGGTCAAGCTGCTGAACGAAGCCAAGGGCATCACCTGCAAGGTGCCGGAAGGCGCGTTCTACGTCTATCCGTCCTGCGCCGGGACCATCGGCAAGAAGACCCCGGACGGCAAGGTCATCAACAGCGACAGCGACTTCGCCACCTATCTGTTGGAAGCCGAAGGTGTCGCCGTTGTTCAGGGTGTGGCGTTCGGCCTGTCGCCGTACTTCCGCATTTCGTATGCCACCAGCAACGAAAACCTGATCAAGGCTTGCGAACGCATCCAGAAGTTCTGCGCCAGCCTGGTCTAACCAGCGGCGGGAAAGTTCGCGTAAAGAAAGGGGAGCCATCAACGGCTCCCCTTTTTTCATGCCCGCTTTTGTTTACGCTGTTCATACCTTTGACCGTAAACCAAAATACAGCCGCCACCTTGCCCCCTTTTCCTTTAAAGGGATCGGGCGTAGCATTCTTTCCATGAGATATCGCGGCATCATACTCGCCTGTTTGGCGATCCTGTTCGGCGGACCAGCCTGGGCCGAAGACAAGCCTGTTCCGTTACCCGAACCGGTCGAGGTCAGCGGCTTCAAGCTGGGGATGACGCTCGAAGAGTTCCGCGCCGTCTTGTACCCCGACCGCAACCGCGCCCAGGCCCGCGCCTTTTGCAGCGGCGACCCGCTGCCTGCGGGCCGCGAACGCTACTTCAGTGTCGAGCCCGACAGCACCCTGAAAGGGACGGGGATCATCATCTGCCGCTTCTATGCCTCGCGCAGTGACGGCAATCTGGTGTTCTGGGACGAAACCGGGCTGACCATCGGCAAGGCCGGACCGCTGCCCACCGCTTTCCTGTTCACCCCCACCACCGACGATCCGGCCACCTCGCACCGTTTGTTCCGCATCTCGGTACGGGCCTATGTCAGTGAATATGACGATCTGCTGGCCGAATTGCAGCACCGCTATGGCCCGCCCCATTGGGTCAGTCAGGACCATGTGGAAAGTGCGGCCGGGCGATCCTATGACGACCCTGGCTATGTCTGGGAAAACAACCGCAGCCA
>JASLCK010000038.1 GCA_030151865.1 Rhodospirillaceae bacterium
CAGATAATCGCGCAGCATGCGGTTGCCGGTAACGCAGAACCGGGCTTTCAGGCTGTCTTCGGGGTAATACATGCCCGCATGAATCACCTCGCTGTTGCGGGCGCTGATGCCGGTGCCGATGGCGTCGGCCTGTTCCAGCACGATTACCTCGCGGCCCGCCTGGGCAAGAGCGCGGGCGGTGGCCAATCCCACCACGCCTGCGCCAATCACCACGCATTCCACGCTGTCGCCCATGCTTTTGCCGAACCATCTGAAATAAGACGAAAAATCGTCGGCCACGATACCATTCCTTGCCGGACGGAGAAAGTAGGCCCTTGCCGGACGGCGAAAGTGGGGAGGATAAATCACAGCGGGAAAAAGCCATAGTCCTCCTCGGGTTGCGCAAGACGGGGCGGGGGATTAAAGTCCGCGCCATGACTAGCAAACCGCGTCTTCACCCTTCCGTCTGCCCCCACGACTGCCCCAGCGCCTGCGCCCTGGATGTCGAGGTGCTGGACGATGGCCGCATCGGCCGCGTCCGTGGCGCTCAGCAGCCTTATACCGCTGGCGTGATCTGCGCCAAGGTTGCCCGTTATGCCGAAACGGTGCATGCCCCGGAACGCATCCTGACTCCGCAACGACGGGTTGGGCCAAAGGGCGCCGGGCAGTTTGAGCCTATTTCGTGGGATGAGGCCTTGGATCAGATCGCCAGCACCTTTCAGGCTGCCGTCGATCAGTATGGGCCGGAAACGGTGTGGCCCTATCAATATGCGGGCACCATGGGGGTGGTTCAGCTTTCCTCGACCAACCGGCTGCGTCACGCGCTGGGTTATTCGCGGCAGGCGGAAACCATTTGCAGCTTTATCGGCGGCATCGGCTGGACGGCCGGGGTCGGGGCGCGGCGCGGCGTTGATGCCCGCGAAATGGCCGAATCCGATCTGATCGTATCGTGGGGCTGCAATCTGGTGGCAACCCAGGTTGGGGCCATGCACTGGATTTCCAAGGCCCGCAAGGATCGTAACGCCAAGCTGGTGGTGGTCGATCCCTATCGCACCCCGACGGCGGAAAAGGCTGATCTGCATCTGGCCTTGCGGCCCGGCACCGATGCGGCCTTGGCCTGCGCGGTAGCCCATGTTCTGTTCAAGGAAGGCTATGCCGACCGCGACTATCTGGCCCGTCTGACCGACTTCGGCCCCGAGGTCGAAGCCCATTACGCCGATAAGACCCCCGCCTGGGCGGCCAAGATCACGGGGTTGAGCGAAGATCAGATCATCGAGTTTGCCCGCCTGTACGGCAGTCATCCCCGCAGCTTCATGCGCTTTGGATATGGCTTTACCCGTCAGCGCAACGGGGCGTCGGCCATGCATGCCGCCACCTGCCTGCCCGCCATTACCGGGGCATGGCAGCATCGTGGCGGCGGGGCCTTGTGCAGTTCCGGCAAAACCTTCGAGCTGAACCGCAGCTTGCTGGACGGTCCGGCCAACGATGCCCGCATTATCGATATGTGCCGTATCGGCCCGGCCTTAACCGGTGATGCCCGCGATCTGGCAGGTGGCCCGCCGGTCACCGCCATGCTGGTGCAAAACTGCAATCCCGCTTTGGTCGCCCCCGACAGCAACCGCGTCAAGCAAGGCCTGTCGCGCGATGATCTGTTCCTGGTGGTGCACGAACAGCGGATGACCGAAACCGCCCGTTATGCCGACATCCTGTTGCCTGCCACCACGATGTTGGAACATGACGACATGTACACGTCCTATGGCCACACCTTCTTGCAGGCAGCCAGGGCGGTCATTCCGGCAGTGGGGGAAGCGCGGTCCAATCACTGGGTGACATCGCAACTTGCCAAGCGTCTGGGCGGCAAGCATCCGGCCTTTGAACTGACGGAATGGGAAATCGTTGATCAGGTTTTGCTGGCGTCGAAACTGCCGGGGGCGGACGAAACCGCTGCCCAGCGCTGGATCGACTGTGCCAAGCCGTTCGAGGACGCGCATTTTCTGAACGGGTTCGAACAGCCCGATGGCAAGTTCCACTTCTTCGCCTTGTGGCCGGTTCCCGATGTCATGCCCCGTCTGCCCGATCAGATGGACGTGATCGACAAGGCCGACGCGGAACGGCCTTACAAGCTGATTGCGGCTCCGTCGCGGCATTTCCTTAATTCCAGCTTCAACCATACCGCCACCTCGCGCCGGGAAGCGGCGCGTCCGACGGCGCTGGTTCACCCCGAGGATTGCGCCGCCATTGGCCTGGAGGACGGGGCGCGGGTGCGCATCGGCAATCGCCAGGGTGAAGTGGTGGTGTGGGCGCGGGCCTTTGACGGCTTGCAGCGCGGCGTGGTGGTGGTGGAAGGCATTTGGCCCGACGCCGATTTTGGCACCGGACAGGGGATCAATGTGCTGACCAGCGCCGAACCGGCTTATCCCCATGGGGGTGGGGTGTTCCATGACACCGCCGTCTGGCTGCGGCCCGAACGGGCCTGATCGACGGTTCAACAAAAAAGCCCCTTTCCCCGGCCTGGGGAAAGGGGCTTTTGTTTGCTGGTGACTTTTTACTCGGCCGCCTTGGCTTGCAATTCGGCCAGGGTATTGCGGGTGTGCATGGCGATCATCAGTTCTTCGTCGGTGGGCACCACCCAGGACTGCACACGCGATCCGGGGGTGGAAATGCGGCCTTCGTTGCCCTGATTGGCGGCTTCGTCCAGATCGACGCCCATCCACTGCACCTGCTTCAGCACACGGGCGCGCACTTCCGGCGAATGTTCGCCGATGCCCGCGGTAAAGATGATGGCGTCCAGACCGCCCATGGCCGCCGACAGCGAGCCGATTTCGCGGACAATGCGATAGATGAAGTAATCCACCGCTTCCTGGGCATTGGGGTTATCGCTGTCCATCAGAACGCGCATGTCGTTGCTGACGCCAGACAGTCCCAAAAGACCGGACTGCTTGTAAAGCAGGGCTTCGATCTCGTGGGAATCCATCTGCTTTTGCTGCATCAGATAAAGGATCACGCCCGGGTCGAGAATGCCGGTGCGGGTGCCCATGGGCAGCCCTTCGACGGCGGTGAAGCCCATGGTGTTGGCCACCGACTTGCCGTTTTCGATGGCGCACATGCTGGCACCGCTGCCCAGATGGCAGACCACCAGCTTGCCCTTGGCCAGATCGGGGGCGATTTCGCGCAGGCGATAGGCGATGTATTCATAGGACATGCCGTGGAAGCCATAGCGCTGCACCCCTTCGTCGATCAGCCAGCGGGGCAGGGCGTAGATCGACGCCAATGACGGATTGGTGCGATGGAACGAGGTGTCGAAACAGGCCACCTGCGGCAAACCGGGGTGGATGTGCGACAGGGTGCGGATCGGGTCCAGGTTGTGGCTTTGATGCAGCGGGGCCAATGGGATCAGCAGTTCCAGATCGGACAGGATGTCCTTGTCCACCAGCACGGGGCAGGTATAGTCGCGCCCGCCATGCACCACGCGGTGCCCGGCCATCTTCAGTTCGGCGTCGTCCAGATGGCTTTCGATCCATTCCAGCAGATGGCCGAACAGATCATCGTGGGAAACCCGGCGGTCCCAGTTCTGTTCCGCCAGAACGCGGCCGTCCGGGCATTTGGCCTGGAAATGCGGCGCGGTTCCAATGCCTTCCACCTGCCCCTTGGAGGACAGCACCGGCTGCCCCCCGTCGCGGCTGATGTACAGCGAGAATTTGATGCTGGAAGACCCAGCATTGATGACGAGAATGCCGTCGCTCATGGCTGGCTCTCCTTACTCGGCGGCGATCTTCAGCTTGTT
>JASLCK010000047.1 GCA_030151865.1 Rhodospirillaceae bacterium
CCTCCGGTGCCAGCCAGGCTCAAGCGCCGCTCGGGCTTGTCGCGTTTTCTGTTCTGACTTCGTCTGAACAGAAAACCCTCTAGATTTTTGACGATTTCGGATGTTTGGGGGAAGGCTTAGCCTTCCCCCTTTTCCGTTCAGGCCCCCGATTGGGGCAGTCCCGCTACCGGGGCCCACAGCACGTCGTCGATCTCGTCCACGTTGGCGGCCAACAAAGCCAGACGGTCCACCCCCAGGGCGATACCGCTGCACGGCGGCATTCCGGCATCCAGCGCCGCCAGAAAATCCTCATCAATGGGGTAGCGCACGCCGTACAGCTTTTCCTTCAAGTCCATATCGGCCTGAAAGCGGCGACGTTGCTCGGCGGGATCGGTCAGTTCGCCAAAGGCGTTGGCCAGTTCCAGACCGCAGGCATAAAGCTCGAACCGTTCGGCGACGCGCGGGTCCGATGGTTTGGGCCGCGACAACGCCGCCATCGACACCGGATATTCGCACAGGATCAAGGGCACATCGTCGCCCAGATGGGGCTCGATACGGTCCAGCATGATGCGGAAGAAGACGTCTTCCCAAGTATCGTTGGGGCTGACATGCAAACCGATGCGCCGTGCCTCGGCAGCCAGGGCGTCACGATCCGGTGCCCAAGGGTCGGGCGTGGTGGCCAGCAAGTCGATGCCGCAATATTCAAAGAAGGCATCGGCCACGCTTAGGCGGCGCGGTTGAGCGAAAGGATCGCAGACCCGGCCATGACGACGAAACAGGTCTGCCCCCGTGGCCCGTGCGGCGGCAGCCATCAGGGCGGCGCAATCCTCCATCAACTGCTCATAGGGCGCGCCCGCCCGGTACCATTCCAGCATGGTGAATTCCGGGTGATGGCTGATGGTGCGTTCCCCGTCGCGCCAGACACGGGCGATCTGATAAATGCGCTGCATCCCCGCCACCAGAAGCTTCTTCATGGTGAATTCGGGCGAGGTATGCAGATAAAGCCGGTGCGTCCCCTCGCCCATCGGCTCGGTCAATTCCGCCGACAGGGCCATGATATGCGGCTCCATGCCCGGCGAGACTTGCAGACAGGGGGTTTCGACTTCGGTAAAGCCGGTTTGGGCGAACCATTGGCGGATGGCGGCCAGCACGGCGGCGCGCTTTTCCAGGGCGGGACGGCGGGCGGCGAAAGATTCTGGGCGCCACCACTCTTGGCCGGACATGGCATTTCCTTATATGACTGAGACAGAAATTAGGGCACACCATGCCCCATCCCGTCCTTAACCGCCAGAGCAGCCATGTCTTCCCAAGCGCCCGCCACCCTTTCCGCCCGTTCCCGCCGTACCGCCCGTACCGGCGCGGATCTTGCCGCCGCCCAGGTGGTGCCGCCGGGCAAGGTGGCGGAAATCGACAAGGTGGCGGCGCGTTACGCCGTGGCGGTGACGCCGACCCTTTTGGATTTGATCGACCCCGCCGACCCCGCCGATCCCATCGCCCGCCAGTTCATCCCCGATGCGCGGGAATTGGACGCCCATCCCGGTGAACTGACCGACCCCATCGGCGATGACAGCCATTCGCCGGTCAAGGGCATCGTGCATCGCTATCCCGACCGGGTGCTGCTGACGCCGATCCTGCATTGTCCGCTTTATTGCCGCTTCTGCTTCCGCCGCGAAAAGGTCGGCGGGGAAGAGGCCGTGCTGTCCGACGCCGACCTTGACGCCGCCTTTGCCTATATCCGCGACCATGAGGAGGTGTGGGAGGTGGTGATCACCGGCGGCGACCCGCTGATGCTGCCCGCCACCAAGCTGAAGGCGCTGATGCAGCGCTTGGACGCCATTCCCCATGTGGCGACGGTGCGGTTTCATTCCCGCGTGCCGGTGGGCGATCCGGGACGCATCGGTCCGGCGCTGATCGACGCCCTTACCTCGGAACGGCTTTCGGTCTGGCTGGCGGTGCATTGCAATCACCCGCGTGAACTGTCGTCGCAAACCCAGGACGCCTTGCGCCGCCTGAACAAGGCGGGCATCCCGCTGCTGGGGCAAACCGTGCTGCTGGCGGGTGTCAATGATGATCCGCAGGTGATGGAAGAGTTGCTGCGCGCCCTGGTGAAGAACCGGGTCAAACCCTATTACCTGCACCATACCGACATGGCGCCCGGCACCGCCCATTTCCGCCTGAGCATTACCCAGGGCCAGGATTTGATGCGCCAGATGCGCGGCAATCTGTCGGGCCTGTGCCAGCCCACTTATGTGCTGGACATCCCCGGCGGTCACGGCAAAGCCCCCATCGGTCCGGTCTGGAAAGATGGCGATCAGGTCACCGACTGGCAGGGCAACCGGCACACTTATAAGGGCTGAAGGGCTAGACCGTCGGCGCGATCATCTGCAGCAGCCGATGCAGGCGGTCGCGCAAGTCCAACGCCCCCGGCTGGGCGATAAAGGGCAGACCGATCAGCGCGCCATAGAGAATATATGCCCCGTTTTCGGCCTGCTCCGCCGTCAGGGCGCAGGCCGCCAGAAGCTCGGTCAGATAAGACAGGCGGATCTGATCCACTTCGGCCACCCGCAGCCCGACTGCGGGCTCGCAACTTCCCCAAAAGCGGATTGCCCCCTCGACCGACCGCCCGCCGTAATCGGCATCGCGGTCCCCGGCGGCGATATCAACCAACAGGCGGATTTGTGCTGCCGGGGTCGGCGCGGCATCTGCAATCTCGGCGATAATCGCCCCGGTGGCCTGATCGCACCAATGATCCAGCATGGCCGCTTTCAAGGCGGGCACATCCTTGAAATGCCAATAGAACGAGCCCTTGCTGACCCCCAACTGCCGGGCCAGAGCCTCGGCCCGCACAGCCTGCACACCGCCTGTGCTCAAGGCGCGGAACCCCGCCTTGAGCCAATCTTCTGTCGTCAGATGATCTTTGTTTGCCATCCATCGTCCATACGCCAGCGAATGGACAAAGGCAACGAGATCATTCACCATACGCAACCGTATGCAATGGAGGGTGAAACGATGGCGATCAATCCCTGGCTGGCAACGGCGGCGGCGTTGTCCTGGCTGACCATGGCTGTGCATGTCTGGGGCGGCGGAGTGGATGTCCACACGCCCTTGTTAGCGGCAGAGGTTCCCGATCTGCTGCGCGTCTACATCTCGGTGCTGTGGCACTTCGTCACCGCCGTGCTGATCCTGGGCAGCACCGTGCTGACGGCGGCGGCAGTGCGACCAGCCGCATACGCCGGAGCAGCCTGGCTGATGCTGGGGCAGTATGGCGCCATCGCCGGTTTATTCGCCGGATATGGATTTGGTTACCTGAAATCCTTGTGGCCGACGCCGCAATGGAGCATCTTTCTGGCCATCCTGGCGCTGGCCGCGACCGGGCTTCGGCGCGAAAAAGCCAGGCAGGCCGGGAGATGAATCTGGCCCGCCACGATGATCTTGGCGGGCCCGCGTGACCCTATACCCGCCTCTTCTTGCACCAAGCGGGGCAAACTGTTAGGGTCCGCGCCAGAATTTACCCAAGAACCCGGTCCATAGAAAAATGAAGATCAACGCGAACCTCATCCGTCCCGGCAATATTCTTGAGCACAACGGCCGCCAGTGGGCCGTGCTGAAGACCGCCATCGTTCAGCCCGGCAAGGGCGGCGCCTTCATCACCGTCGAAATGCGCGACGTCCGTACCGGCACCAAGACCAACGAACGTTGGCGCACCGCCGACACCGTCGAAAAGCTGCAGGTGGATGAAAAGGAAGCCACCTTCCTGTTCGGCGACGATGAAACCCTGACCTTCATGGATGCCGTGGACTACGAACAGTTCACCATTCCGCGCGAACTGGTGGGTGAACCCGGTGCCTTCCTGCAGGACGGCATGCTGTGCGTCATCGACACCATCGAAGGCTCGCCGGTTTCGGTCACCCTGCCCGACAAAGTGGTGATGACCGTTGTCGAGGCCGACCCCGTGGTCAAGGGCCAGACCGCCGCTTCGTCCTATAAGCCGGGCATTTTGGAAAATGGCGTGCGCGTCCTGATCCCGCCGTTCGTCGAAGCGGGCACCCGCATCGTCGTCTCGACCGCTGACGCCACCTACGTCGAGCGAGCCAAGGATTGATGAACACCAAATCCCCCCTGATGAACGTAATGATCGGCGCTGCCCGCAAGGCGGCGCGCGGTCTTTTGCGTGACTTTGGCGAGGTGGAGCAGCTTCAGGTCTCGAAGAAGGGTCCGGCGGATTTCGTGTCCGCCGCCGACCTGCGCGTCGAGAAGGTGTTGCGCACCGAACTGAAAAAGGCCCGCCCCGACTATGGTTTCCTGCTGGAAGAAGGCGGGGAAATCGAAGGCAACGACAAGTCGGTCACATGGGTCATCGACCCGTTGGACGGCACCACCAACTTCCTGCACGGCATCCCGCACTTCGCCATCTCGATCGGGTTGGTGCGCGAGGGTGAACCGTGGGCCGGCGTGATCTATAATCCGTTGACCGACGAGTTGTTCTGGGCCGAAAAGAACTGCGGCTGCTTCGTCAACGACCGCCGTCTGCGCGTTTCGGCGCGTCGCAAGCTGGACGAATCGGTGATCGCCACCGGCATTCCGCATATCGGCCGCCCCGAACATGCCCGCTTCCAGCGTCAGCTGAAACTGGCCATGGAAAACACCGCAGGCATCCGCCGCTTCGGCGCCGCTTCGCTGGATCTGGCCTTTGTCGCCGCCGGTCGTTTCGACGGGTTCTGGGAAATGGGCCTGTCCCCCTGGGATATCGCCGCGGGCATCATCATGGTGCGCGAAGCCGGCGGGTATGTCAGCGACATCGACGGCGGCCATGAAATGCTGAAGTCGGGCAACATCGTTGCCGCCAACGATCATCTGCATCTGCCCCTGGGCTCGATGCTGAAGACCGCCGGTTAACACCGGAAAAGTCAAAGTCCCCACAGACCACAAGGTAAACGAGTTGTCGCGATTCGTTCCTTGGGGTACTGTGGGGCACTTCTTTAGCGTTATTGCGCTGTAGGGATCAATGCCTTGGGGGAAGCGACAGTGAACAGCTTCACGTCTTGGAGATCGGGACCGCTTCTGGCCCTGGCGTTCGCTTTGGGGACGTCCATTCTGGGGACGACCGCGCTCAGCTCCACCGCCCAGGCGCAAACCATTGTCGGCGAAGCCCGCCCCCCGTCGGTCGAAGTAGACCAGGGCGTGCTGGATCAATTGGGCGGCTCGCCCGCTTTGCCCGATCTGTTCCTGAACCGCCGCCCGCCGCCGCCGCCCGTAGCGCTGCCGCCGACCCATAACGTGACCCGCGTTCCCATGAACGACAATGGCCGCGTCGTGAACAACGCGCCGCTGCGCAAGCCCAACGCCATGTCGGTCACGCTGCATACCCCGCATCCGGCCCCGCATCCGGCTAAGCCGAAGGCGCAAGCCAAGGCCGCTGCCCCGGCTCCGGTCAAGGTGGCCGCCAAGCCCGCCGCCCCGGCCAAGCCTGCCCCGGTGGAAGCATCGCCTGTTGCGGCCACTCCCGCTGCACCCACCAAGACCGCCAGCGCCGATCTGCCGCCGGTCAAGCTGCCGAAGATCGTCCCCGATCAGCCTGCCAAGGCGGAAGAAGCCCCGGCCAAGGCTACGCCTGCCAAGGGATCGGATCATCCCCCGGCCCCTGCCGCTCCGGTTGTTGCCGCCGCCACTGCCGTGCCGCCGCCACCCGATCAGGCCATTGCGCCGACGGTCAAGGCCGCTGCTGCCCCCGCGCCTGAACCGGCCCCGGCCCCTGCGCCTCAGGTTGTGGCTTCGGCCCAGCCCGCTCCGGCTGCACCGGCCCCCACCCCGGTTCCGGTTCCGGTGGCTAATGCTCCGGTGGCGCTGACCCCGGCAGCCCCGGCTGCGGCGCCCGCGCCCGCCCCCGTCGTCGATCCAGCTCCGGTTGCCGCCGCCCCCGTTGCCGCCCCGGCTCCTGCGGTTCAGCCGCCTGCTCCGCCGCCGCTGGCGACCCCGGAACCGGTGGTCAAGCCCGCCCAGCAATTGGCCAGCCTGACCCCGACCGCTCCCATCAAGGGCACCAACGCCAACACCATCCTGTTCGACAAGGATGCCGCCCGGCTGCCTGACGCATCCAGTCAGGCGCTGACCGCCCTGGCGACGCGGATGAATGCCGACCAAGGCTTGCAGGTCACCCTGATGGCTTATGCCGAAGGGGACGAGGAAACCGCCAGCCGGGCCCGCCGCCTGTCGCTGTCGCGCGCCTTGGCGGTCCGTTCCTTCCTGATCGATCAGGGGGTGCGCAGTACCCGTATCGAGGTCCGCGCACTGGGCAACAAATACACCGAAGGCCCCGCCGACCGCGTGGATGTGGTGGAACAGGCTCGCTGACGCGGGCCTGTTTTCTTTCGGCCAGCCACAAAATGGCCATCTTCGGGCCGCACCGTTTTACCGTCTTTCTTGGCCCTGTTTTCCCTTTTGGATATAGCGGACCCGACGCATGACCCAGCCCCGCCGTTTCCTGATCCGCATGGCCGCCTTTCTGGCCATCGTCCTGATCGCGGTGATCGCCCTGTCGGACGGACTGACCCACGCCTTCATGAACAATGTCGGGCTGAACAGCCTGATCCTGGGCGTGTTGCTGGTCGGCATTCTGATGAACTTCCGTCAGGTCGCCATGCTGAACCGCGAGGTCCGCTGGGTGGAAGAAACCAGACGCGGCGCCCCCATTTCGTCGGCGCAGCCGCGCCTGCTGGCCCCGCTGGCGACCATGCTGGGGGAACGGCGCGACCGCTTCAATCTGACGCCGATGGCGCTGCGCACCGTGCTGGACGGCCTGAATGCCCGCCTGGACGAATCGCGCGAGATCGCCCATTACCTGACAGGGCTTTTGATCTTCCTTGGCCTGCTGGGCACCTTTTGGGGCCTGTCGCAGACGGTGGGCAGTATCGGCAGCGTCATCCGCTCGCTGACCATTTCCGGCGACGATGTGCAAGCCGCCTTTTCCGCTCTGAAGCAGGGTTTGGACCAGCCGCTGGAAGGAATGGGCACCGCCTTTTCCTGCTCGCTGATCGGTCTGTCGGGCTCGCTGGTGGTGGGCTTCCTGGATTTGCAGGCCGGTCAGGCGCAGAACGCCTTTTATAATGATCTGGAAGAATGGCTGTCGGGCCAAACCCGCCTGTCATCGGGCTCGGTGGCGGTGGGCGGCGAAGGGGTCGATCAGCCGATCCCCGCTTACATTCAGGCCCTGTTGGAACAGACCGCCGACAGCCTGGACAATCTGCAACGGGTGATCGCGCGGGGCGAGGAAAGCCGCATTTCCGCCAACAGCAACATGCGGGCCCTGACCGAACGGCTGTCCACCCTGGCCGACCAGATGAAGACCGAACAAAGCCTGATGCTGAAACTGGCAGAAAACCAGTTGGAGATGCGCCCCATCCTGGCCAAGCTGGCCGATGGCGGGGCGGGCGGTCAGGACGAGGCGTCGCGGGTGCATATCCGCAACATCGATTACACCCTGGGCCGCATCGCCGAGGAAATGAGCAACGGCCGCGATTCCATGGTTCGGGAAATCCGCAGCGAAATCAAACTTCTGGCCCGCACCATCGCCGCCATCGCCGAGGAAGACCAGGGCTCGGGCTCGGCCTCTTCGCGCACCAGCCGGGATTACTAAGCCATGCCGGGCGCAGGCGGACGCGGACGGCGCAGACGCGGCGGCATTAATATTTGGCCGGGGTTTGTCGATGCCCTGGCCTCGCTGCTGCTGGTTATCATCTTTGTCCTGCTGGCCTTTGTGCTGACCCAATTCTATATGGGCCAAGTGCTGTCGGGCCGCGACCAGACCATCGCGCGCATTTCCAAGCAGTTGAACGAACTGACCGATCTTCTGGATATCGAGAAGCGCGCCAACGCCGAATTGCGGGTCAATATCGGCCGCATGACCGAGGAACTGCAAACCTCGACCGCCGAACGTGACCGGCTGCAAGCCGCCGCATCCCAGGATGCCGCCGACCGTCAACAGGTCGCCATGCTGCAAAACGACCTGGAAGCCCTGAAGGCGCTGAAGGCCGAGTTGGAAAAGAAAGTGGCCGAACTGGGCGCCCATGCCGGGGAAGTCGAAGGCAAGCTGGACGACGAGCGCAAGATTTCCGAATCCGCCCGCGCCCAGGCAGCGCTCTTGAACCAGCAACTGGAAGCCATGCGCCAGGAAATGGCCCGCATCGCCGCAGCCCTGGACGCCAGCGAAAAGCTGTCGGCGGAACAGAAGGTGCAGATCGTCGATCTGGGCAAACGCCTGAACGCCGCCCTGGCCAGCAAGGTCGAGGAACTGGCCCGCTATCGGTCGGAATTTTTTGGCCGCTTGCGCAAGGTGCTGGGCGACCGCCCCGGCATCCGCATCGAAGGCGACCGCTTCATCTTCCAGTCGGAACTGCTGTTTGCCAGCGGTTCGGCCGATCTGGGGGAAGACGGCAAGCGCCAACTGACCCAACTGGCCCAGACCCTGCTCGATGTCTCCAAGGCCCTGCCGCCCGACGTCAATTGGGTGCTGCGCATCGACGGCCACACCGACCGCATTCCCATCAAAAGCGGCAAGTTCCCGTCCAACTGGGAATTGTCGATGGCCCGCGCCGTGACGGTGCTGAAGTTCCTGTCCAGCCAGGGGCTGCCACAGGACCGGCTGGCCGCCGCCGGGTTCGGCGAGTTCCAACCGGTGGACAAGGGCAGCGACGAAGCCGCCCTGGCCAAAAACCGCCGTATCGAAATCCGCCTGGATCAGCGGTAAACCGTCCGCTGATCCAAAACACCTGTGCGGCGCTTGAGCCTAGCTGGCGCCGGAGGCATTCACTACAGTTCCAAGCGCACGCCGGTGACCTTTTCCAGATCCGCGGTCAGGATATCGAGCAGCGAGCGCGGCTCGCCCCGCGTGGAAATCCAGGCATCACCCGCCCAATCGAAATGCCAGGCCCCGCTGTTGGGCGAGGCCAGCCACAATTGGCGCATCGGGCCATGCTTGTTCAAAATGAACTGACCGCCGTCCTTGAGCGTAATGGTCAGAATGCCGCTCTGCTCGTCCACATCCAGACGGTCGCCCAAAACATCGTCGATGGTGGTCACCAGCATTTCCAGGGTGTCGTCGGCGATGGCGTGAAACTTGGACTCGTCTAGGGCCATGATCGGATATCTCCGGGCTGATTTTTAAGATCGCGGCGGCAGCGTAATGCAATTTTCACCCCGGAAAAACCCCCAAAGAGCGCTTTCAAGGGACCGGAAAAGCAAGGAAATCCGCCGTTTTTAGAAATGAGGCCAAATGAGGTGCGTTCAAGGCTTGCAAGGTGCGACTGAGTAGTTTATATACGCCGCTTCGAATTTTGGAGCACGGCGATGAAGCAGGACATTCACCCCGATTACCATGAAATTACCGTGATCATGACCGATGGCACGGAATTCAAGACCCGTTCGACGATGGGCAAGGCGGGTGACACTCTTCGCCTTGACATCGATCCCAAGTCGCATCCGGCTTGGACTGGCGTGCACCGCCTGATGGACACCGGCGGGCAGCTGGCTAAGTTCAACAAGCGTTTCGCTGGTATCGGCCTCAAGAAGTAATCATCGGTTCCGGCGTCCGCCCTGTTCAATCGCCGGAACATGATGTATCTCTTAAAGCGCGCCTGACCTTACGGTCTGGCGCGCTTGGCTTTTTCGGGCGGTCGATCCGCCCTTAGCAAAAGACGACGCGACGGATGAGCAGCAACGGACCGGCCACTGTCCATTACGAGGTGTACATCCTCCAGGACCGCCGTTGGGTTCTGCACGCCCGTTATGACCGCGAGGACCGCGACGCCGCCATCGAGGACGCCAAGTCCGTCGAGCGCACTCTGGGCGTCGCCGCCAAGGTCATCCGCGACACCTATTATCCCGGCAACAACATTTCCGACGAAGCCGTCGTCTATGCGGGCGACAAAGGTTTGCGCGACCGTGCCGCCATGGCTCCGGCCACCCCGGTCTATCGCGGCGGCGCGGCACGCGGCGGGGCGACGGGTGGCCAACTGCCGCAACCGTTCGCCCAGGTGGTCATCCCGCCCAAGGCTTCGACCGGTGATTCCCATTGGAGCGTGCTGGCCAAGCTGCTGCTGATCATCGCCATATCGATGAGCATTTCCGGTGCGCTGACGGCGCTGATTTCCAGCGTCTTGTCGCGGATGGCGAGCATGGGCTATCAGGTCAGCGAACAGGTTCTGTCGCTGCTGATCTTCATCTTCTTCATCACCATCTTTCTGTCGGCGGCAGTGCCTCTGGCCATGCGGCTGATCGACTGGAGCGATAACGCCGACACCAAGAGGCACGGCAAAAAGCGAAACACCGCCCCCAGCCCAGCCCCTCAGCCCACGACACCGCCCGCTGCAGCATCGCCCCCGCCGCCCGCCGCCGAGGCCGCACCGGCTGAAGCCTTTCCCTCCGGCGATCTGGATTCCGAAGAAGACGAGCAGGACATGGATTGGAGCGAGGTGGACGACAGCGAAGCGCTGACCGAGCTGATCCCCGCCATCCCCGAACTGCCGCCCCAGGAAGAAGCCAAGCCGGAAGCAGAAAAGCCCAAGGAAGAAGAGGCCAAGGCCGAGGAGGCCCCGCCCGCCGCTGCGGAGAGCCCCCCTGAGCATGTTCCCGCCACCGAGGACAAGGACGGCCTGCAAGATCATCGCCGCAGCATGATGCAGTTTCTCTCGGCCCTGGTCGCCGCCATCAAACGGGTGCGCCCGCATCTCGACGCCTATAACAAGTTCGGGCTGGACCTGATGCTGGCCGGGGCCGTCGATGTGGTCGGCGGCAAGGCGCATCTGACCAGCGACGAAAAACGCATCATCCTGAAGGACACCATGGAGGTCATGGGCACCAAGCCCGAAACCGCCCAGGCCTTTGCCGAACGCTATGAAACCTATCTGATGGAACCGCGCTATATGGCGATGGTGCAGATCGGCCGGGCCAACATGGAACAGATGATGGCGGGCGGCGATCCTGCTGCCACCGACGTCACCAACGCCTTTGAAAGCTGGAACAAACCGCAATCGGCGCAGAGTCAGGCGCGCATCATGACGATCCTGTTCACCGACATGGTGGGATCGACCGACCTGACCCAAAGCCGGGGCGATCAGGCGGCGCAAGACATCGTGCGCCGTCACAACGCCATCGTCCGCCAAGCCCTGGCGGAAAACGGCGGCAAAGAGGTCAAGCATACCGGCGACGGCATCATGGCGTCGTTCGCCAGCGCCTCGAACGGGGTCGAAGCCGCCATCGCCATTCAGCGCGCCGTCAAAAAGCACAACGGCAAGAACCGCGAATTGCCGCTGGAACTGCGCATCGGCATCAATGCGGGCGAACCGATCGAGGAAGAAGACGATCTGTTCGGTTCCACCGTACAATTGGCCGCGCGCGTCTGCGCCGCCGCCAACCCCAGCCAGATCCTGTGCACCAACGTGGTGCGCGAACTGGCGGCGGGCAAGAACCGCGATTTCATCAGCCAGGGCGCGCACGCCCTGAAGGGCTTCAAGGACCACGTTGCCCTGTTCGAAGTGGAATGGGCCGCCCCCGACAAGGACGACGCGGACGAGGAATAAGCAAAACCCGCTCAGCCATCACGGCCGAGCGGGTTTCAGCGCTTATTGCTTTTTAATGCAACACCCGCGATATCACCATCGCTTCCAAGCGTGACACCCGCTGGTAAAGATGCAGGCTGCGCACCAGCAGATCCCGCAATCCCGTCGGCAGGGCCTGATCGGCGGCGGAATCGTTGTCCAGGCAGACATCCTGACCAGCCAGACGGTTTTCCTCGGTCATGGCGTCCTGCTGGGTGATCTCGCCATCCTGGACAGCGCGTTGCAGCATCAGCCAAGCCATCACCTGGGTCAGCCGCGATGTCACCCGCAAAGCCTCGCAACTGAAGCGTAAATCGCCGCGCGTGGTTTCTTCCATCTGCCCATAGGGCTGGGTGTAGGTCATGTAATTACGGGCTTCGACGATCATGTCCAAGGTTTCGTCGTAAGTCCGGGTGAAGCTGACGGTCTGAAGGCCCATAATCCGCCTCCCTCTCTCCGGTGCTTGCGATAAATCGCCTTAGGCCCAGCGGGGCGGCGGCGCATCGGCTTTCTTTGCCTTGTCATACGATGCTACTCCCTTTCGGCTGCGAAACGGACTTATCGAAAGAGGGATCGTCCCGCGCAAAGGAGGGAGGGATGGGGGCCTTGACGGATAAAAAATGCTCCTTAAGTCTTTACTGCCGGTCGCCGAAGACGGGGCTGGCAATACTTCCGGGCAAGATCAATACCGATTTGCCCTTCTGCAACATTGCTCAATGGAGAATGTCGCCATGCGCACTTTCGACCTTTCGCCGCTGTTCCGCTCCACCGTTGGCTTTGACCATCTGGCGCGTCTGATGGACGCCGCCTCCCGCGTGGACGATCAGGCTTTTGCCTATCCGCCCTACAACATCGAAAAGCTGGGCGAAGACAATTACCGCATCACCATGGCGGTGGCTGGCTTCTCGGAAGAGGATCTCAGCATCAACACCCAGAACAACAGCCTGATCGTGACCGGTCACGCCCGCAAGGAAGAGACCCCGGCCCAGTATCTGCACCGGGGCATCGCCGGGCGGTCGTTCGAACGCCGCTTCGATCTGGCCGACCATATCCGCGTCGCCGG
>JASLCK010000088.1 GCA_030151865.1 Rhodospirillaceae bacterium
CAACTCGCGCTGGTCCACTTCCTGCCCGGCTTGCAGTTTGATGGTCATACGGGCATAGGATTCCACCTCGCCGATACCATAGATGCACGACACCGAGGCGACGATGATGACGTCGCGCCGTTCCAGAAGAGCGCGGGTGGCGGCGTGGCGCATACGGTCGATCTGTTCGTTGATCGCCGAGTCTTTTTCGATATAGGTGTCGGTCTTGGGGACGTAGGCTTCCGGCTGGTAGTAGTCGTAATAGCTGACGAAATATTCGACGGCGTTTTCCGGGAAGAACGTCTTCATCTCGGCATAAAGCTGGGCCGCCAGGGTCTTGTTGGGGGCCAGCACCAGCGCCGGACGGCCGGTCTTGGCGATCACATGGGCCATGGTGAAGGTCTTGCCCGACCCGGTGACGCCCAGCAAAACCTGATTGCGTTCGCCGCTTTCGATGCCGTCCACCAACTCGGCGATGGCGGTGGGCTGATCGCCCGACGGCTGATAGTCGGATACCAGCTTGAAGTCCGCCTTGGGACCGGCGGGCTGTTGCTGGAAATAAGGCATCGAGAGGAGCGGCGAGGTCGTCATGGCCCCTAATGTAAGACGGTCGCGGCCAAAGCTCCAGTCACGATATTGCTATTTTGTTCCGCCCCAGGCCAAGCGCGCGGCCAGACCGGCGAAGACCCCGCCCAACAGCAGATTGGGCAGGCGGCGCTTCCAGGCCGAGCCCGCCGCCACGGCGCGGAAGCGCTGGCCGATCCAGCCCGCCAGACCGGCGGCGGCGCAGATCACCACGGCATTGACCAGAAAACCGGTCAGCAATTGGATCGTCGACAGGACCAGCACCTGCTGCACCAGATCGCCCCGTTCGGGATGCATGAATTGCGGCAGCAGCGCCAGCATGAACAGCGCCACCTTGGGGTTCAAAAGATTGGTCAGCAGACCTTGGCGCATGATGGCGGACAGCGGCAGGGGCGGGGCTGCCTGCTGCGCCGCTTCGGGGGTGTTGGACCGCATGATGCCCCAGGCCAGATAAAGCAGGTAAGCCGCCCCGGCCAGCCGCACCACGTCAAAGGCCACCGGCACCAGCACGAACAGCTTGGACAGGCCGAACCCGGCGGCCATGGCATGACAGACGCAGCCCAGCAGAGCCCCGGCCAAAGCCGCGAATCCGGCGTTGCGCCCTTGCGCCATGGTGCGGCTGACAAACAACATCATATCCGGCCCCGGCGTTGCCGCCAGAACGGTCGATGCCACCGTGAACATGCCCAGGGTCTGCCAGTCCATCGCTTTGCCTGCGTCGTGTGGGAACCAACTGTTTTTCAGGGCGGGCAGCATAGCCGACCCACCCTGAAATTGACAGGCGGATGGTCAGGTGCGGATTGCCTGCACAAAAGTTTCGATGGCGTCGCGCAGTTTTTGCTGTTCGGTGTTCAGGGTTTCTACCGCATCCAGCACCGCGTCCGATGTTTCCTTGGTGGCGCGGCTGGATTGGGCAACTTGGGTGATTTCCGACGTTACTTGTTGGGTGCCTGTGGCGGCTTGGTTGACGTTACGGGCGATTTCCTGGGTGGCGGCACCCTGTTCTTCCACCGAAGCGGCGATAGCGTTGGTGGTTTCGTCGATGGTGCGGATCATCGCGGTAATGCTCTCGATGGCGGATACCGCATGCTGGGTGGCGGTCTGGATTTCCGCTACCTGCTTGCCGATATCCTCGGTCGCCTTGGCGGTCTGGTGGGATAGGTGCTTGACCTCGCCCGCCACCACGGCAAAGCCTTTTCCGGCTTCGCCCGCCCGCGCAGCCTCGATGGTGGCGTTCAGCGCCAGCATGTTGGTGCGTGCCGCGATGTCCTTGATCAGGTCAAGCACCGCATCGACCCGCAAGGCAGCGTCGCGCATGGCGTTCATGGCCTGGGTGGTCTGCTCGGCCTGTTGCGCTGCTTGGCGGGCGCTGGCGGCGCTGGCCACTGCGCGTTGCGAAATTTCCGAGATCGAGGCCGATAGTTCCTCGGTCGCCACGGCGACCGTGTGGACGTTGACCGATGCTTCTTCCGCCGCCGCCGCCACAGTGCTGGCTGATTGGCCGACATCGTGGGCCAATCCGTCCATGGTGCTGGCTGTCTGCTTCAGCGCGCCGACCGATCCGCCGATCGACACCAAGACCTGACTGATGGCCTGATCAAAGCTGCGGCATTCTTGTTCCAGGCGTTTGGTGCGCTTTTGCTCTTCCTCCTGAGCGGCATCGGCGGCGCGGCGTAATTCTTCCGCTTCGGCGGAATGGCGCCGCAGAACTTCCAACGCCGACGTCATGGCCCCTAACTCATCGGGATAGGGGGCAGGCTCAACTGCCGTGGTGTAATTACGGTTGGAGAGCAGTTCGATCGCTCCCAGAATTGAATGGGCTGGGCGAGCCAGACGCTTTTGCACCAGATGAATGGAAAAACCGCCCAATCCCAGGGCCGCCGCCAGCAAGGCCACCAGCACCAACAAGGAGCGTTGTGCCTGATCCCGCAAAGCGTCGGCATGGCTGCTGGCCAAATCCAGCGCCAGGAAGCCCGATGCCAAAATCGGTTCGAAGGGGCGGTTGCACAACTCGGTCCATTGTTTGCCGTCAACCTTGGCTTTTTCCGCGACGCCCAAATCCTCCAAGATACTGTCGATCTGGGTGTTGGTGGTCAGATTAAGTTTACGGCTGCTGTTCAGGCTTTCGCTCAAGTCGGCAGGAAAGCCTGTGCGTTGGCGCAAACCGTCAAGTTGCTGCCAGGCCAGATTGGTCGCTCCGATCAAGGACGCTCGCTTGTTCGACGTGGCAATGTCCAACGGTTCGTTGCGGCTGACCTGTTGGCGCAACAAAGAGCATTGAACCCCAACATTATCGCGGATTTCCCAGATGGTTTTGCGCCATTGCACCATTTCGGCAATGAAGGGATCGCGGATGCGCACCATGTTGCTGATCACCGCCGAAGCCGTGGTCAAAGCTTCGAGATTGACGTAAAGCGCCTCGCGCCACGGGGCGATCCCCTTGATATCCCTCTGTTCGCGGGGAAGTCGGCTCTGTTCTTCCAAAAGGGACATTTGTTTTCGAAGACTTTCGGCTGTTTTGCGAATATCTCCGTCCAGGCGCTCGCGTTCGGCTAAATCAACGTGACCAAGCTCCGTCAAGGCGGCCGCCACGGCTTCGTCAGCTTTTTGCCTGCCGCGTTCAAACACCGGTCGGGGGTCGTTCTCGGTCAAAAAGGCGGTTTGGTTGGCGCTGACTTGAGCGCGCACTTGCAATGTGGCGTGGAATAAGGAGCGGTCGGCCTGAGCGAGGCTGACCACCTCGGTCGCTTGGCGGAATTGGGTCAAGGCATCCCAGGCGGCGATGGCGGAACCGATCAGTAATAAGATCGAGAGAACCGCGATCAGGGATGTCAGAGTCTTGGCGACCGATGTTTTAAACATTTCTAAAATTCCTTCCGCGATGCGGAGGGGCTCAGGCCCACTCAGGTATGCTGCCTCTAAGTGCGCCGTATTTTATTTTTATTTATAATAGTGAAACAATCTTGTGGCGCGAATTGCGCCATTGGATATACCAATTTTGTTATTATAAATATGATCAGTATGTGTTCTTATACTTATGTCTTTCCTGAATATTATCTGTAAGTAGGATTTCGGCGCGCGCTGACGTTGACAGGCGCACGGTCTTACCGTCACACTTCGCGGATATTCCAAGGGGGGTCCCGGCAAGGGGCTGAGATACCGTTGGACCGCCCTGCACGGGGCTGTCGGCGCGGTGACCCTTCGAACCTGATCCGGGTCATACCGGCGAAGGGATGGAAACCGCGTCTTGCCGCCGATGGTCATTTCCCGCCGGGAAACCGTTTGGCCGGACCTCTCCACTCATCGTCAGAAATCCCGGGTCTTCCTGATTGCAAAAGGGAGAACCCGTTTCATGTCGCACGAATTTTCCGTTACCACCGGGCCGCTGCCCGCCTCGCGCAAGGTGCATGTCGCGGGCGGGCAGGGTGTCGCGGTTGCCATGCGCGAAATCAGCCTGACCGGCGAGGAGCCGATGCGGGTCTATGACACGTCCGGCCCCTATACCGATTGTGCCGCCAGCATCGATATCCGCCAGGGCTTGCCGCCCCTGCGTCAGGATTGGATCATCGCGCGCGGTGATGTCGAGGCTTATGACGGGCGTCCCATCATGCCGGAAGACAACGGCCTGAAGCCGGGGCAGGATTTGGCCGTGCCGGAATTTGCCCGTGGCGCACGCCGTCCGCTGAAGGCCCGTCCCGGTTCGCGCCCGACCCAATTGGCCTATGCCCGCGCCGGTCTGGTCACCCCGGAAATGGACTATGTGGCGGTGCGCGAAGGCATGAGTCCCGAGTTCGTGCGTGCCGAAATCGCCGCCGGTCGGGCCATTTTGCCAGCCAACATCAATCACCCGGAAGCCGAACCGATGGTCATCGGGCGGAATTTCCTGGTGAAGATCAACGCCAATATCGGCAATTCCCCCATCGCATCGTCGGTGGAGGCCGAGGTGGACAAACTGGTCTGGGCCATCCGCTGGGGGGCCGATACGGTGATGGACCTGTCTACCGGGCGTTATATCCACGCGGTCCGGGAATGGATTATCCGCAACAGCCCCGTGCCCATCGGCACCGTGCCGATTTATCAGGCGTTGGAAAAGGTCGGCGGTAAGGCCGAAGCGCTAACGTGGGAGGTGTTCCGCGACACCCTGATCGAGCAGGCCGAACAGGGGGTGGATTATGTCACCATCCATGCCGGGCTGCGGCTGTCCCATATTCCGCTGACTGCCAACCGGGTCACCGGCATTGTGTCGCGCGGCGGGTCGATCATGGCCAAATGGTGTTTGGCCCATCACCGGGAAAACTTCCTCTACGACCGCTTTGACGAAATTTGCGACATCCTGGCAGCCTATGACGTCGGTGTGTCGCTGGGTGACGGCTTGCGCCCCGGCTCGGTGGCCGATGCCAACGATGCCGCCCAGTTCGCCGAATTGGACACGCTGGGGGAACTGACCAAGATCGCCTGGGCCAAGGATGTGCAGGTGATGATCGAAGGGCCGGGCCATGTGCCCCTGCACAAGATCAAGGAAAACATGGATCGCCAACTGGCCGTCTGCCATGAAGCGCCATTCTACACCCTGGGGCCGCTCACCACCGATATTGCGCCCGGCTATGACCACATTACCAGCGCCATCGGTGCGGCCATGATCGGATGGCTGGGCACCGCCATGCTGTGCTACGTCACGCCGAAGGAACATTTGGGGCTGCCTGACCGCGACGATGTGCGTGAAGGGGTGATCGCCTATAAGCTGGCTGCCCATGCCGCCGATCTGGCCAAAGGCCATCCGGGGGCGCAGGCCCGCGACGATGCCCTGTCGCGGGCGCGCTTTTCCTTCCGTTGGAAAGATCAGTTCGCCCTGGCCCTCGACCCGGAAAAGGCCCAGTCGTTCCACGACGAAACCCTGCCCGCCGAAGGGGCCAAGCTGGCGCATTTCTGTTCCATGTGCGGGCCGCAATTCTGCTCGATGAAAATCAGCCAGG
>JASLCK010000121.1 GCA_030151865.1 Rhodospirillaceae bacterium
ACGCGATCAAAAAACATCATAGGCGGTTTCATCATGCCTTGTGGGCCTGTTGGGGAGAAGCCTTTCATGTCGCGCCTCTATTTCGATCACATGCAGATGCGTTTCCTGCGCGCGCTGGCCGAAGCACTGTTCGACGATTTTACCGACATGGCGATCTCGATCGACCAGGTGCTGCAAAATTTCCATCATTGACATGACCGCCGACATCGCCTTGCAGATGCTGGATGACCGTCAGTTTGTGATTGCCGAAGTGTCGGGCCAGGCAGCCGCCAGCCACACCACCTTGGAAGGCCAGAAGCTGAATGACCGCGACCGTCTGCTCTACGACATGGTGGTGCAGTTGATCACCAACCTGAACTCTCAGGTCGATCCCAACATCCAGGCCAATTTCCGCCAGTGGCTGGGGGCTTACTAAACCCGTTGCCGTACCAAGCGGTGGTCATAAGAAAAGGCGGCTCCTGACAAGGGGCCGCCTTTTTTGTTGGGCAGGAAACGCGCTTTACGGCTTCCAGAAGTTTTCGGTGAACAGCACCAGCACGGCGAACATTTCCACTCGACCAAAGATCATCGCCGCCGACAGCAGCCATTTGGCGGTGTCGGGCAGGGCGGCATACCCCGCCAGCGGACCGACCGAAGCGGTCAGGCCGGGGCCGAGATTGGCCAGGGCAGACGCGGCGGTGCTGATGGCCGACATGAAATCCAACCCCAGCATACCCAACGCCATGGATAGCGCGGCAAACGACAGGGTGTAGACGAACAGGAAGCCCAGCACCGATCCCGTCACCACGTCGGAAATCGGCATGCCCTGATAGCTGGCCGCCATCACCGAATTGGGCCGCAGCATGCGGATCAACTGGATGCGGGCGTTTTCCACCAGGATCTGGAAACGGAACACCTTGACCCCGCCCGCCGTTGACCCGGCGCAGCCGCCGACAAAGGCCAGGAAGAACAGGACCACCAGCGGCAGGCCATGCCAGCGGCCCCAGTCCTGGGTGGCGTATCCCGTGCCGGTCATGACGCTGGCGGCGGTAAACAGGCCGTGGCGGATCGACGGCAGCGGCTTGCCCCCTTGGGTCAGCAGCAGCCACAGTCCGATGCCCAGGGTCGCGGCCAACAGGATGGCCGCATACCAGCGCAATTGCGTGTTGGCGACGGCCAGCCGCCAGCGCCGCTGCGCCAAGTGCAGATAGCTGATAAAGGGGGCGCCGCCCAGCAGCATGCCCAGCAGGATCACCCAATCGATATTGGGATTGCGCCATTCGCCGATGGAGCCGTCGGCGGTGGAGAAACCGCCGCAGGAAATGGTGCTCATGGCGTGCAGCAGGGCGGGAAAACGGCTCATCCCCGCCGCCCACAAAAGCAGGGTCAGCAGCAGGGTCAGGGCGCTGTAGATCGCCAGCAACTGGCCCGCCACCTTGGCCGAACGGGGCAGGCCGCGTTCGGTGGCGCTGCCCAACTGGAAAATCTGCATGCCGCCGATATTCAAGGCGGGCAACAAGACCACACCGGTCACCAGGAAACCCGCGCCGCCCAGCCATTGCAGCATGGAGCGCCACAACAGGATGCCCGGCGGTTTGGCCGCCAGATCGCGCAGTACGGTCGAGCCGGTGGCGGTGATGCCAGACGTTGCTTCGAATACGGCATCGGTGGCGCTCATCTTCAAGCCGGAAAAGGCAAAGGGGAACGACGCCACCAAGGCGGCCGCCGCCCAGCATAGAACGGTCATCAAGAAGATCTGGCGCACCGACGCTTCATCGAAGCGGCGCACCCGATTGCCCAGCAAAAGCGCAAGGCCGAGGAACAGCGATACCCCCGCCGAGGCGGCGAAGATGCGCCAGTCGGCGCTGCCATGGGCCAGATCGACCATGGCGGGCGCGGCCATGGACAGCGCCAGCACGCTGATGGTCAGGCCGGTATAGAAGAGGACGGGACGAAGGTCGAACATCGGCACCTACTCCCGCCAGAAGGCCGTGGTGAACAAGATGATGAAGGGCGCCAATTCCAGGCGGCCCAGCAGCATGCCAAAGGTCAGCAGCCACTTAGCCATGTCGGGCAGGCTGTGATAGGTGCCGCCGGGGCCGATCAGATGGCCCAGACCCGGCCCGACATTGCCGATGGCGGCTGCCGCACCCGACAGGCTGGTGACGGCATCCAGGCCGGTCATCGACAGCCCCAGGGCCAGCAGGGCGAAGCAGAAAAAATACAGCATCATGAAGCTGAGCACCGACCGCACCACCAGATCGCTGACCTTCTGCTGGTTGAAGTCGATGATGAAGACGCCGTTGGGATGCAAAAGCCGCTTCAGATGATTGCCCGCCATGGCGAACAACACTTCGTAGCGGAAAATCTTGATGCCGCCCGCCGTCGATCCAGTGCAGCCGCCGACGAAAGCCAGGAAGAAGAACACCACCTCGGCAAAGCCGCCCCACGAATTATAGTCGTCGGTATGAAAGCCGGTGGTGGACAGCAGCGACACCACATTGAAGGCCGAAGCCCGCAGAGCGTGATAGGCGGTCATGTCGCCCACCGCCCAGTTCCAGAAGGTCAGCAGCAGGGCGAAGAAGGCGATGGTGGACAGATACCAGCGGAACTGGCTGTCCTGCCAGACACCCAGATGGTGGCGTCCTTTCCAGGGGAACAAATACTGGCTGAAGGTCGCGCCGCCCAGCAGCATGCCCAAGACGCAAATCCAACGCGCCGCATCGCTGAAATTGCCCAGCGACTTGTCGGACGTGGAAAAGCCGCCGGTCGAGATCGAGCTCATGGCGTGGCAGATCGCTTCCAGGGGCGTCATGCCCGCCAGATGCAAGGCCAGGGTTAAGGCGATGGTGAACGCCGAATAGACCGCCAGAATGCCCCAGGCGATCTGCGAGATGCGGGCCTTGGTCTTATGGGTCTTGTCCGAGCTTTCCATGCGGAACAACTGCATGCCGCCGATGCGTAAGATGGGCAGCAGGGCCACGGCGGTGACGATGATGCCGACCCCGCCCAACCATTGCAGCATGGAGCGCCACATCAGGATTGCCGATGGCATGTGGTCCAGGCCGGTCAGCACGGTGGCCCCGGTGGTGGTCAGGCCGGAAAAGCTTTCGAACAGGCTGTCGGTCCAACTCAGATGCAGGGACGATTGGGCGAACGGGACCGCCGCCAGTACGCCCGACAGAACCCAGGCGGTGACGGTCAGGGCAAAGGCTTCGCGCACGCTCAGATCCAGCTCGTGCGGCGCGCGGTTGGCCAGGATCAGGGCGCAGCCGACAAAGGCCGTCAGCAGGCCCGACATCAAAAAGGCGTGCCATTGGGTCTTCTGCCCGGCCAGATCGACGGCCATGGGCACCCCCATGGCGGCGGCCAGGATCAGCAACAGAAAGCCGCTGATGAACAGAACGGGTCGGATGTCTAACAAGCAGGTTCCCCAAAGATAGCCTGCGACTATTGCGACCAAAGCCCATGCTTGTCCAGAGACGTTTGAAAATCCCTGGAAAAGCAAGGCTTTGACCTTTTGTTATTCGTCCGGTCCGGTCAAGTCCAACAGGGCCTGGGCGCTGTCTGATGGCAATTCGGCGACGCTGCGCAGCTTGCGGTCGATAGCGCGTTTGCGCACGGCGATGTCTTGAATGGTATTGGATGCTTCGGTCAGTTTTTTTTGCACCTTGTCCAGCACTTCGCCGTATTTGCCGAATTCGGTTTTGACCGCCCCCAAAATTTCCCACACTTCGCCCGAACGTTTTTGGATCGCCAGGGTGCGGAAGCCCATTTGCAGGCTGTTAAGCAAGGCTCCCAGCGTGGTTGGGCCGCACAGATTGACCCGCAGATCGCGCTGCAACTGTTCGACCAGGCCGGGGCGGCGCAGCACTTCGGCGTACAGCCCTTCGGTCGGCAGGAACAGGATGGCGAAGTCGGTGGTGGTGGGTGGGCTGATATATTTGTTGGAAACATCCTTGGCGAACTGACGCACGCGGGTTTCCAGGGCCTTGGCGGCGGCTTCCACCCCTTCGGCGTCGGCGCGCTCGGCGGCTTCGCGCAGGCGGTCATAATCCTCGTGCGGGAATTTGGCGTCGATGGGCAGCCAAACCGGTTCGTCGCTATCGCCCTTGCCGGGCAGGCGGATGGCGTATTCCACCCGGTCCAGCGAGCCGGGACGGCAAGCGACGTTGGCGGCGTACTGATCGGGGGTCAGCACCTGTTCCAACAGGTTGCCCAACTGCACCTCGCCCCAGGTGCCGCGGGTCTTGACGTTGGTCAGCACCTTTTTCAGATCGCCCACGCCGCTGGCCAGGGTCTGCATTTCGCCCAGGCCCTTATGCACCAGTTCCAGACGTTCCGACACCAGCTTGAAGCTTTCGCCCAGACGCTTTTCCAGGGTGCCTTGCAGCTTTTCGTCCACGGTCTGGCGCATCTGTTCCAGCTTGGCTTCGTTGCCCTGCTGCAACTGGGTCAGGCGCGCCTCGATGGTTTGGCGCAGCGCATCCTGACGGGCTTCGGTGGCCTTGGCCCCTTCGGCGGTCTGGCGGGCAAATGCGTCCAGGCGCTGTTCCAGGCTTTGGGTCAGCCGTCCGATCTGCTGGCCGAAGCTGTCCAGAGTATTCTTTTGCAGCTCCGACAAGCCCTTCAGGCCGCTGCCCACTTCCTCGCGCAGGGATTTTGCCTGGTTGGCCTGTTCCTCGCGCCCGCCGCCCAGATCGGCACGCAAGGTGCGCTCGACCCGTTCCAGATCGCGGGCGGTGCCGTCAAAGCGTTCCTTCAGGCTGTTGGTCAGGGCAGCCAGGGTGCGGGCGTTGTCCTGGGCGGTTTCGTCCAGGATGTCCAAGCGTTCCAACAGCTCCGCCTGACGCTGCCCGCGTGTCAGCAGCAAACCGACCGCCGCCAGGGTCAGGGTCGAGACGGCCAAGGACAAAAGAGCAAGCCAATCCATTGAATGATGTCCTTACGCGCGGGCTTCGGCAAAAGCGGGCAGGGCGTTGGCCCGTGTCCGTAAGGCGTCCAATTTGGGGAAGGCCCCAGTGGGCAGCAGTTCCGGCCAGGTGGCGGCGATGAAATCCATGGCGGCCACGGTCGAAACATCGGCTTGGGTCAGCTTGTTGCCCCACAGCCACCCTTCCGCCGGGGCGGCGGCTTCCAACGCCTTCAACCCGGCCAGGGATTGGTCGGCGAAACGGTCCAGCATGGCCTGATGCAGCTTGTCCTTGGGGCGCACGGACCGTTCCAGGAAACAGGCCAGGGCCTTGTCCATCGATCCGGTGGCCAAGGCCACCAGCTTCAGCACCTGACGCCGGGGCGCGCCGTTGGCGGGCACCAGGGCTTTGTTAGGACCGGCCAACTCGTCGAGATAATCCAAGATCGCCCCGCTTTCGATCAGGATTTCCCCGTCGTCCAGCACCAGGGCGGGAATGCGGCCCAGCGGGTTGAAGGTTACGACCTCGTCCCGGTTGGTCAGGGTGCTGATGGGCTTGTGCTCGAAGGCAATGCCCAGCAGCTTCAGCGAAATGCCGACGCGGCGCACGAAGGGCGAGGTGTAGCGGCCAACCAGAATCATGGATGTTCTCCGTTTGATCTTCTATGGTCAGGTGTACCTGCCGGGGCCAAGGCGGTCAATCGCCTTAAAGGCCATCGGGCGGCTTCAAGTCACCCGGTCGGATGTGCTAAGACCCGGCGATGAATTACCGCCACGCCTATCACGCCGGAAACTTCGCCGATGTCGTCAAGCATGCCTTGCTGACGTTGGTTTTGGCCCACCTGAAGAAAAAGGACACCGCCTTTGCGGTGGTCGATACCCATGCGGGCATCGGCCGCTATGACCTGGGTGGGGTCGAGGCCGGCAAGACCAACGAATATCAGGACGGTATCGGCCGCTTGCTGGCCAGCGACGATCTGCCGGACTCCTTGACCGATTACGTTGCGGCCATCCGTGCGCTCAATCCCGACTGGCCGCAGATGCGCTATTACCCCGGCTCGCCCCGCATCGCCCGTCATATGATCCGTCCCCAGGACCGGCTGGCTCTGGTGGAACTGCACCCCGAAGACGCCGAAACCCTGAAGCGGGAATTTCGCGGCGACCGTCAGGTGGGGGTGCATGCCCAGGATGCCTATGTGGCGCTGAAAGCGTTGCTGCCGCCCAAGGAAAAGCGCGGGCTGGTGCTGATCGATCCGCCGTTCGAGATCAAGGACGAGTTCCGCCAGATCGCCAAAGGCCTGGGCGAGGCGTTGCGCCGCTGGCCCACCGGCATTTATGGGGTCTGGTATCCCATCAAGGAAACCGAGACGGTGGACCGCTTTCTGGCCGAGGCGGCGGCGCTGGGCCGGCCTTGTTTCGCAGCCGAACTGTTTCGCTATCCCCCCGACGATCCGACCCGCCTGAACGGCACTGGCATGCTGGTGATCAATCCGCCCTGGCAGTTGGATCAGGCTTTGGCCGATCTGTTGCCGGTGTTGGCGCAGCGGCTGCAAGCCCAGGGAGAGTGCGGCCTGCGCTGGCTGGTGGACGCCGCCTGAGCGGGCAACGGCACATTTGCAGTTAAGCAATAACTGCAAATGTGGATTTGTTGTTACGGTTTGGCAACGGGATCGGCCTTGGCGGCGATTTCCGGCCAGCTTAAAGCCGGGGTGACGGCCAGCGGCACGGTGCCGACATAAAGCTGACGGTCCTGCAACGAAACCGGCACGCTCAGTTCCGGCACACCATCCTTGCCGGGTTTGGTCAGCAGCCCCAGCACGATGCGGGCGATGGCGGCATCCTGGGCGGGGATGTTGCCCGCCTTCACCAGGGTGTCCATGGTGTCCAAAAGCCCGCGCACGGTGCAGACACTGGAAAAGATCGGCTGCATCTCGCGGTCCAGTGCCAGGGTGCCTTTGCCATGCACCGACAGGGGCGGCATGGTCACGGCGAAATCGTCCACCTCCAGAATCCCGCCTTCATCGCGCCAGGCGGCGATGTTGCCGGGGAAGGGGGCGGCGAGGATGCTGCCCATCAGATGGGCCTTGAGCCGTGCCGATTTGACGGTATCGCCCAGCACGGTCTTGGCTTGTTCCGCCAGTTTGAGGTCGGACAGTTCGGCGTCGATCAGCCAACTGATGGTGGTGTGATTGACGGTTTTGGGGGTGGTGCGCTTCAGGTTCAGGGTCATCTGGGCCAGATCCGCGCCCGGCACCTGGATTTCCGCCAGATCCATCGACAGATCGGTTAAGCCCTTGTTGTGCACCACCATGTCGGCCGATGCCCCGCCCAGGGCAATCTCGAACGGTTCGATGCCGTTTAGGGCAATGACGTGATGCCCGGCAAATTCCACATGCAACTCGGTCGGGCTATAGGGGGCTAGGGTCACGGTCAGCGGCGGGCCTTGCCAATGGGCGCCATGGGCGTCGGTCAGGGCCGGGGCCGCCATGGTCAGACGGAAAGACCAGGGAAAGCCGTGGATGGTGACGTCGCCGGTTTCCACGGTCCAGCCCAGGGCGGTGCGTTCGTTGGCCCAGTTGGCCAGATCGGTGCGGGCCTGGGACGCCAGATGGATCCACCACCACGTATATCCGGCGGCGGCCAGAAGGGCGACCGCCACAAGGCTTAACAGAAAGATGGTGCTGCGGCGAAGCGCGGTCATAAGATGGCCCGTGTGGAAACTGTCTGGCTTCTTTCATATCAGGTCGCGGCATGGACGCAAATGAAGGTTACTGGGTTTTCGGGTACGGCTCGTTGATGTGGGATCCGGGGTTCGAGCCCGACAGGACGCTGCCGGGCCGCCTTCATGGCTGGCACCGGGCCATGTGCATCTATTCCAACCATTATCGCGGCACCGACGAACAGCCGGGTCTGGTCCTGGGGTTGGCGCGCGGCGGATCGTGCCGGGGCATCGTTTTTTATGTTGGTCCCGCCAAAGCGACGCGGGTCCGCCAATATCTGCACGACCGCGAAATGATCACCGGAGTTTATGACCCCCGGCTGGCTCCGGTTCGGCTTGATGATGGGGCCATTGTCCAAGCCGCCATTTATGTGGCGCGGCGCGATCATGCTCAATATGCGGGCGGGTTGGATATGACCCAATCGGCGGAGTTCATCCGTCGGGGTGTCGGCAAAGCCGGACGTAGCCGCGATTATCTGGCCAACACGGTGGCGCAGATGGATCGGTTGGGGCTGCCCAAGGGGCGGTTACACCGCTTGCTCAGGCTGGTGGATCAAACTTCAGGATAGGGGCAGAGCGGAAAAAATTCATGCAAACGAATACTGGGGTGTGACATTTGTAACGTTCCTGCTGGAATTGTCGGCGGTCTGGAAATAGAGTGCATGGATGTCTTTTCACGTCATCCTTCAGTCCATCCTGGACGCCAGCGAT
>JASLCK010000126.1 GCA_030151865.1 Rhodospirillaceae bacterium
GACCGCCACCCTCCGCCCGCACAAGGTCCGTCTGGTCGAAGTCGGTCCCCGCGACGGCTTACAAAACGAAGCCCAGCCGATCGCGTTGGAAACCAAGATCGAACTGGTCCAACGTCTGGCCGAAGCCGGTCTGCCGGTGGTCGAGGCCGGGTCATTCGTGTCGCCCAAATGGGTGCCACAAATGGCCAGCTCGGACGAGCTTTACCGCCGCCTGACCCGCCGCCCCGGCACCTGCTATCCGGCCCTGACCCCCAATCTGAAGGGGCTGGAAGCGGCACTGGAAGTCGGGGTCGAGGAAGTGGCGGTGTTCATCGCCGCCTCCGAAGGCTTCAGCCAGAAAAACATCGCCTGTTCGGTGGCGGAAAGCCTGGACCGCTTGGCCCCGGTTGCCGACCGCGCCGCCAAGGCCGGGGTGCGGGTGCGGGGCTATGTGTCTTGCATTATCGCCTGCCCTTATGACGGCCCCACCGACCCGGCCCGCGTCGCCGATCTGTCGCGCCGGTTGACCGATATGGGCTGTTACGAGATTTCTCTGGGCGACACCATCGGCGTCGGTACCGCCGACGGCGTGCGTCGGGTCATCGACAAGACCGCCGCCGCCATCGGCTTGGGCCGCATCGCCATGCATTTCCACGACACCTTTGGCCAGGGCGTCGCCAACATCCTGGCCAGTCTGGAACTGGGTGTGGCGACGTTCGACAGTTCGGTCGCCGGGTTGGGCGGCTGCCCTTATGCCAAAGGCGCAACCGGCAATGTGGCGACCGAGGATGTTTTGCACCTGCTGCACGGCCTGGGGATTGAAACCGGCGTCGATGCTTACAAAGTGGCCGAAACCGGCCAATGGATCAGCCAGCAACTGAACCGCCCCAATGGATCGCGGGCGGGTCGGGCAATGCTGGCGAAAGGGGCCGCAGGCGCATAAATCAGCCGCGGCAAACAGGAGAGGCGGATGACCGGCAGGGTAGAGAGCGATAACGCCCGCCCGCCGGTCACATACATCGGCACGTCAGGGAGGGCGTTCTGTCATGGTCAAGCTGACAAAGAGTTATACGCACGGCGCCAGCGACAAGCCGTTGCTGTCCGATACCATCGGCGCTCATCTGGACCGGATCGCCGCCCGCGACCCGGATCACGAAGCCCTGGTGGTGCCGCATCAGAACATCCGTTGGAGCTATGACCAACTGCGCCGCCAGACCGACGCTTTTGCCGCCGGGCTGATCGCATTGGGCTTAAAGCCGGGGGATCGCATCGGCATCTGGTCGCAAAACAACGCCGAATGGGTGGTGACCCAGTTCGCCACCGCCAAGGCGGGGCTGATCTTGGTCAATATCAACCCCGCCTATCGCCTGCATGAAGTGGAATATGCGCTGAACAAGGTGGAATGTTCCGCCCTGATTCTGGCCGCCGCTTTCAAGAGCAGCGACTATGTCGGCATGATCCGCGAACTGGCGCCCGAATTGGAACGCTGCCCGCCCGGACAGTTGCAGGCCGCCCGCCTGCCCGCCTTGCGCACAGTCATCCGCATGGGCGACGACAAGACGCCCGGCATGCTGAACTTCGCCGACGTGCCCGCCCAGGCCAAGGATCAGCACCGCGCCGCCCTGGTCCGTACCCTGGCCGCTTTGCAGTTCGACGACGCCATCAACATTCAGTTCACCAGCGGCACCACCGGCAAGCCCAAGGGCGCGACGCTGACCCATCACAATATCCTGAACAACGGTTTCTTCGTCGGTGAAGCCATCCGCCTGTCGCCCGCCGACCGGGTGTGCATTCCGGTGCCGTTCTATCACTGCTTTGGTATGGTGATGGCCAATCTGGGAGCTTTGACCCATGGCGCGACCATGGTGGTGCCCAGCGAGGGCTTTGACGCCGAACAGGTCTTGAAGACCGTTCAGGCCGAACGCTGCACCGCCCTTTACGGCGTGCCCACCATGTTTATCGCTGTCCTGAACCATCCCAATTTTGCCGCCACCGATTTATCCAGTCTGCGCACCGGCATCATGGCGGGATCACCCTGCCCCATCGAAGTGATGCGCAAGGTCATGGACAACCTGAACCTTAAGGAAGTCACCATCGCTTACGGCATGACCGAAACCAGCCCGGTCAGTTTCCAAAGCGCGGTCGATGATCCGGTGGAACGGCGCGTCAGCACGGTGGGACGCATCCACCCCCATGTGGAGGTCAAGATCGTCGATGCTGAAGGCCGTATCGTGCCCCCCGGCACGCCGGGTGAGTTGTTGACGCGCGGCTATTCGGTGATGCGCGGCTATTGGGGCGAGGATGGTCTGACCAAAGACGCCATCGACGCCAGCCGCTGGATGCATACCGGCGATCTCGCCACCCTGGACGAAGAGGGGTATTGCAACATCGTCGGACGCATCAAGGACATGGTCATCCGCGGCGGCGAGAACATCTATCCGCGCGAGGTGGAGGAGTTTCTCTACACCCATCCCAAGATCAAGGATGTGCAGGTGTTCGGCGTGCCCGACGAACGCTTCGGCGAACAGCTTTGCGCCTGGATCATTCTGAACGACGGCGAACGTATGACCGAACAGGACATCCTGGATTTCTGCGGTCCCGAAATCGCCCATTACAAGGTTCCCCGCTATATCCGCTTCGTCGAGAACTTTCCCATGACCGTCACCGGCAAGATTCAAAAGTTCATCATGCGCAAGATGATGATCGAGGAATTGAGCCTGAACGAGCAGAAGACCGCCTGAGGCCGCGCCTTCGGCACCGAGGTCTGAAAGGGCGTTTGCAACGGGACGTCCTTTCACTGCGGGGTTTATCCCACCCCGCAAGACCAGCCGGGCGGAGTTTGTCTTTAGTCTCCCTTCCGCCCGGCTGTCTTTTTTCCAACAGGTTTTTTTCCCGCATTTTTTACCATCGGGGCGTTACTATCGCGGCGGACTTCGCCATTGTAACGGATGGGCTTTCATGACCAGCGGCTTTACCGGCTTCACCCAGCAGACGCTCGACTTTTTGACCGATCTGGGCAGCAACAACGAACGGCCCTGGTTCCAGTCCCACAAGGGCGAATATCAAAATTTCGTGCAAACCCCCATGCGCCGTCTGGTGGGCGAACTGGCCGCCGACATGGCCGCCCTTGACCCCAAACTCGATACCGACCCGCAAGGCGGCACCCTCTCGCGCATTTACCGCGACACCCGCTTTTCCCACGACAAATCGCCCTATCGGGTCAATCAATGGATCGTCTTCAAGCGCCCCTTGAAGGAATGGACCGACCGCCCCGCCTTCTTCATGGAATTCGGGCCGCGCGGTTATCGTTGGGGCATGGGCAGCTATTGCCCCTCGCCCGCCAGCATGACCCTGCTGCGCCGCTTCATGACCGATCATCTTAAGCGTTTGGATCAAGCCATGGCAGCCGCCCGCACGGCTGGTCTGACGTTGGAAGGCGACCGTTATGCACGGCCCCGCAAATCGCCGGCGGATCATCCCGATCTGGTGCTGTGGCATCAGATGAAAAACGGCTATCTGGTGCAAAACCGCCCCATCGACCAGACGTTTTTGTCGGGCGATCTGGTGGATTTACTGCGCGTCCAATTCCGCGCCGCCGCCCCGCTTTATGATCTGTGGTGCGAAGCCCAGACTCTGGCTTAAAGCCAGAAAAAGGAAACGGCGGCTTCCGACCGGCGCAGGCGATGGGAATGCTTGGCTTGCGAGAGGACAGGAACTGACGCAAGCAAAGCGGCGCAGGGTCGAAAGCCGCCGATACCGTCGCCGGAATGTGGGTTTCCGGCGACGGATGGGGGTATTAGTGACCGCCGTCCAGATAGGCGGCGCGCACTTCGGGGCTGGTCAGCAATTCCTGACCGGTCCCGCTCAGCACGATTTCGCCGTGCTGCAAGACATAAGCGCGATGCGCCACTTTCAAGGCATGATTGGCGTTCTGCTCGACCAGCAGAATGGTCATGCCGTAATCGCGGTTCAGTTCGCGGATGATCTGAAAAATCTTCTTGATGTAAAGCGGGGCCAACCCCAGCGAGGGTTCATCCAGCAGCAACAGCTTAGGCCTGCTCATCAAAGCGCGGGCGATGGCCAGCATCTGCTGTTCGCCGCCCGACAAGGTGCCCGCACGCTGGTTGCGCCGTTCCTCCAGGATGGGGAACAGGGCTTCCATACGCTTCAGATCGACCTCGAAATTGGCGGGATCGGCCTGGGCGGTGCCCATTTGCAGATTTTCCAGAACCGTCATGCGCGGATAGATATGACGGCCTTCCGGCACCAGGGCGATGCCGCGATGGGACACCTGATGGGTGGGCAGACGGGTGATGTCTTCCCCGTCGAAAATGATCTTGCCCGCCGAACAGCGCGGCATCCCGAACAGGGTGGTCATCAAGGTGGACTTGCCCGCCCCGTTGGCCCCGATCAGGGTGACGATTTCACCGACCTGAACCGAGATATCGACCCCGCGCAGAGCATGGACGTGACCGTAATGGGCATGCAGCCCGGACAATTGCAGCATCATTACCGGGCCTCCGCCTGAACGTCGTCTTCCATATCGTCTTCGCCCAGATAGGCTTTAACCACCTGGGGATTGACGCGGATTTCGTCCGGCGTTCCCTCGGCGATCTTGCGGCCGTAATTCAGCACGCAGATATGGTCCGACACCTTCATGACCACGGTCATGTCGTGTTCGATCAGCAGAATGCCGATCTTTTCTTCCCGCGACAGATACAGCAACAGGTCATTCAACTCGCCCGATTCGCGGGGGTTCAGACCGGCGGCGGGTTCGTCCAGGCACAGCAAGATGGGATCGACGCACAAAGCACGGGCGATTTCCACCCGGCGCTGGGTGCCATAGGGCAAAGCCCCGGCGGGCACGTTGACGATATCCATCAGGTTAAGGCGGGTCAGCCAGGAAATGGCCTTATCCATCGCCTCGTCCGCGGCCTTGCGATAGCCGGGCAGACGCAAAAGACCGGCGATGGAAAAGCCCGACGCCTTTTGCAAGGCGTTGTGCTGGGCCACCACCAGATTTTCCAGAACCGTCATCTGCGGGAACAGACGGATGTTTTGGAACGTGCGCACCACCTGGGCGGTGCGGGCCACCTGATAGCTGGGCAGATCGGCCAGACGGATGGCGCCCCGCGACGGATGGTTCAGCGTCACCGACCCGACGGTGGGCTTATAAAAGCCGGTCAGGCAGTTGAAAAAGGTGGTCTTGCCAGCCCCGTTGGGGCCGATGATGGCGGTAATGCTGTCCCTGGGCACATCCACCGACAGATCGTCGATGGCGGTCAGGCCCCCGAAGCGCATGGTCAGGCGCTCGACGGACAGAAGCGTCTGGGCGGCGGTCATGCTTTTTCTCCGGGCTTGGCATAAAGCAAGGTCGGGGCGCGATGGGACAAAATCCCACCCGGACGCCAGACCATGATCAGGATCATCGCGGTCCCGAACAGCAGCATGCGGTATTCGGCGAAATCACGCCCCAGTTCCGGCAGCAGCACCAGCACCAGCGAGGACAGAACCACCCCCAACTGACTGCCCATGCCGCCCAGCACGACGATGGCCAGGATGATGGCCGATTCACTGAAGGTGAAGCTTTCCGGGCTGATGAAGCCCTGACGGGCGGCAAAGAACACGCCCGCGAAACCGCCCAGCATGGCCCCGATGGCAAAGGCCGAAATCTTGACGCCGGTAACGTTGATGCCCATCGCCTTGCAGGCGATTTCGTCTTCGCGCACGGCTTCCCAGGCGCGGCCGATGGGCAGCTTGCGCATGTTGGACACAAACAGGTTGGTCAGCAGCGCCAGAGCCAGAATCACGTAGTAAAGGAAGATGATCTTGTGGGTCGGGGCATAGTCGATGCCGATGGCGTCGGCAAAGCTGTGCTCGGTCCCCGAAGGCGTAAAGGCCAGCCCGAACAGGGTCGGACGCGGGATCGAGGTAATGCCGTTGGGACCACCCGAGAACGCCGTCCAGTTGACCAGGATCAGGCGGATGATTTCACCAAAACCCAGGGTGACGATGGCCAGATAATCGCCGCGCAAACGCAGCGTCGGCCAACCCAGCAGCACGCCGAAGAAGGCCGCTGCGCCCCCCGCCACCGGCAAGGCGGCCCAGAAACCCCAGCCGAACTGAGTGGACAACAGGGCATAGGTGTAAGCGCCGACTGCATAAAAGGCCACATAGCCCAAATCCAGCAGACCGGCCAGACCGACCACCACATTCAGCCCCCACCCCAACATGACGTAAATCAGCACGGTGGTGGCGGTATCGATCAGATAGCGGTTGTCGGAAAAGGCGATCGGCAAGGCCACGGCCAGCCCCAGACCGATAAAGCCCAACCATGTCAGCGCCGAGCTTTGCTTGCGGGCATCCTTGGACACGACAGCGGTCTGCGCCTTTTGCTTGGCGGCCTTATGACGACGCAGCGCATCGCCGGTCATGGTCAGGATGATCCGCCCGACAAAGACGATGGCGACAAACAAAGCCAGCCAAGGCCAACGAGTGTTGACCTGCAACGCGCCGCCGTGATCGACGGTGGTCAGGCCGATCATCGGGATGCCCAGCAGCAGGCCGACAAAGGCGGTCGAGCCCGCATCCTTCAGCCGGTCGGCGAGCGTGACCCCGTGTTGAATATTGACGGCGCTCATCAGACTTTCTCCACTTCGGGACGGCCCAGAAGACCCGACGGACAGACCATCAGAACCAGGATCAGGATGCCGAAGGTGGCGATATCCTTATATTCCGGCCACAGATAGGACGCCCAAAAGGCTTCGATCAAACCAATGATCAGGCCGCCCAGCATGGCGCCCGGCAACGAACCGATTCCCCCCAGAACGGCGGCGGTAAAGGCCTTGATGCCCACCACGAAGCCAATGAAGAAATCGACGACACCGTAATAGACGGTGACCATCACCCCAGCCACGGCCGCCAAGCTCGCGCCGATCATGAAGGTCAGGGAAATGATGCGGTCAACGTTATAGCCCAGGAACGACGTCATCATCCGATCCTGTTCGCAGGCGCGCTGCTGGCGTCCGAACGAGGTGCGGGTGATCAGATAGGTAAAGGCCCCCATCAGCACCAGGGTGACCAGAACGATCATGATCTGGGCGTGGAACAGGCGCACGGTAAAGCCGTTGCTGGTAAACAGATCGATGCCGTGGTTCAGCATCGGGGCCACCGGCTTGATGCGTGCGCCCTGGGTCACCTGCACCATGTTTTGCAGAAAAATCGACATGCCGATGGCCGAGATCAACGGGGCCAAACGGCTGGAGCCGCGCAAGGGACGGTACGCCACCCGCTCGACCGCCCAGCCATAGACCGAGGTGAACAGGATGGCGATGATCAGAACGATCAGCAGCGCCAACGCCACCGAACTGACGCCAAACGCCGCCAGCAGGGTAAAGGTGGTGACCGCGATAAAGGCGCTGACCATGTAGATATCGCCATGGGCGAAATTGATCATGCCGATAATGCCGTAAACCATCGTGTAACCGATGGCGATCAACCCATAGACGGCGCCTAGCGTCAGTCCGTTGATCAGCTGTTGCAATGCCTGAGCCATGAAGTCTCCGCTGAATCAATGTCCGCGACGTTATGCAGGTCCGGCGGCGGGGCCGCCACCGGAACCTGCAATCCCGCGTGACTTTTATTGTTCTTCGTCCAGCGACATCAGGCTGGCATTGCCGCCGGCGGCGGTGGTGTCGATGGACAAGGTCCGTTCACTGGCGAAGCGATACAGATAGTGGGGACCGCCCGCCTTGGGGCCGGTGCCCGACAACCCTTCGCCGCCGAAGGGCTGCACGCCGACGACCGCGCCGACGATATTGCGGTTCACATAGGTGTTGCCCACATGCAGACGCCCGACGATGCGGCTGATGGTCTCGTCGATACGGCTATGGACCCCCAGGGTCAGGCCATAGCCGGTGGCGGCGATGGCATCGCAGACCTGATCCAACTCGTCGGCCTTCCAGCGGATGACATGCAAGATGGGGCCGAACACTTCGCGTTCCAGGCGGTCCAGGCGGTCGATTTCATAGGCGCGCGGAGCAAAGAACACGCCCTTTTCGGTGGCAGCCGGGTCCAGATCGCAGGCATGGATCAGATTGGCAAAGCCGTCCAGCTTGGTGGCATGGGCTTGCAGCAGGGCGCGGGCTTCTTCATCGATGACCGGGCCGACATCGGTGCGGATGTCGGTGGGATCGCCGATGCGCAATTCGGCCATGGCGCCGCGCAGCATGGTGATCACCTTGTCGGCCAGATCGGCCTGGATGAACAGAACACGCAGCGCCGAGCAACGCTGACCGGCCGAGTTGAAGGCCGACAGGATGACATCACGCACCACCTGTTCCGCCAGGGCCGAGGAATCGGCGATCAGGGCGTTCTGGCCGCCGGTTTCGGCGATCAGGGGAACGATCGGGCCGGGCTTGGTGGCCAGGGTCTGGGCGATCAGCTTGGCCACTTCGGTCGAGCCGGTAAAGGCCACGCCGCCGCAGCGGGGGTCATTGACCAGCGCCGCGCCAATGCGGCCATCGCCGGGCAGAAAGTGCAGCACATCGCCGGGGATACCGGCATCATGCATCAGCTTGACCACCAGCGCACCACACAGCGGGGTCTGTTCGGCGGGCTTGGTCACCACGGTGTTGCCAGCAGCCAGGGCGGCGGCGATCTGACCGGCGAAGATGGCGACGGGGAAGTTCCACGGGCTGATACAGACGAACACGCCGCGCCCCGCCAGGGTCAGGCTGTTGCGTTCGCCGGTCGGGCCGGGCAACAGGATCGGGGCGGCAAACTTTTCGCGCGACTGCTGGGCGTAATAGCGCAGGAAGTCGATGGCTTCGCGCACTTCCGAAATAGCATCGGCCTGGGTGCGCCCGCCTTCACGGACGATCAGGGCCGACAGTTCGGTCAAGCTGGCCTGGAAGTTGTCGGCGGCCTTTTCCAGCAAGGTGGCGCGCATGTCGGCGGGGGTTTTGTCCCAGCCGGGGAAAGCGGCACGGGCCGAGGCCATGGCGTCGCTGACATCCTGAACACTGGCCTGGGTGACGACACCGACGGTCTGGCTGCGGTCGGCGGGCGACGTCACCGGCTCGGTCTGACCGGAACGCACCTTGCCGTCAACCACCGGGGCGGCTTCGTACTGGGTCTGGGCGGAACGGGCGATGGCGTCATTCAACAGAGCCAAGGTGGGCTTGTCAGACATATCCAATCCTTCACTATTGCGGCGCGACGGGCCAAACAGGTCGTGCGGCAAGGGAATACGGGGGTGCGGTTTGCTGACGGTGACGATGGTGCGTTCCACCGGATCACTCAGCAGGGTTTCAATCGGCAGGTCGGCGTCGGCGATACGGTTGACGAACGACGTGTTCGCGCCGTTTTCCAACAGACGGCGGACCAGATAGGCCAGCAGGTCTTCATGAGTGCCGACGGGGGCGTAAATGCGGCAGGGACGGTTCCACTTATCCTTGCCCACCACCTCGCTGTAGAGGTCTTCGCCCATGCCGTGCAGGCGCTGAAATTCCCAATCCGCCGCACCCTTGGAGATTTCGGCGATGGCGGCGACGGTGTGGGCGTTGTGGGTGGCGAACGCCGGATAGAAGGCTACGGGGTCCGAGAACATCCGCTTGGCGCAGGCCAGATAGGACACGTCGGTCGAGGATTTGCGGGTAAACACCGGGTAAGCCGACAGGCCGCGTTCCTGGGCCATCTTGATTTCGGCGTCCCAGTAAGCGCCCTTGACCAGACGCACCATCAGACGGCGATCGCCGCGCCGCGCCGCATCGGCCAGAAAATCCAGGGTCGGCAGAGCGCGCTTTTGATAAGCC
>JASLCK010000352.1 GCA_030151865.1 Rhodospirillaceae bacterium
CCGTTTTGTCGGGCGTTTCGGCGGGTGTGATCGGCCTGGATCGCAACGGTCTGGTGGAACTTCCCAACCGATCGGCAGCCGATCTGCTGGCTCAGGACAGCGCCAGCATGATTGGCCACCCCTTGGCCGAGGTGGTGCCTGAAATGGCCGACCTGTTCGAGACCGTGCGCCGCCGCCCCGAACGATCCGGCCAGGAAGAAATGCAACTGCACCGTGACGGGCGCAGCCGCGTGTTGCTGGTGCGCATCGTTGCCGAGCAAAAGAACCTGGAGCAGCAGGAATCGGAAGTCACCGGCTATGTGGTGACGTTTGACGACATCACCGAATTGCTGTCGGCGCAACGCAAAGCCGCCTGGGCCGACGTGGCGCGGCGCATTGCCCATGAGATCAAGAACCCGCTGACCCCGATCCAACTGTCGGCGGAACGTCTGAAGCGCAAATATCTGAAGGAAATCCAGTCGGACAAGGATACCTTTGTGTCCTGTACCGATACCATCATCCGCCAGGTTGGCGATATTGGCCGCATGGTCGATGAATTCTCGTCCTTCGCCCGCATGCCCGCGCCGGTCATCAAGGATGAGGATTTGCTCGACGTGGTGCGCCAGTCGGTGTTTCTGGCCCGCAACGGCTATCCCGACGTCAGCTTTGAAACCCAAATGCCAACCGCCGCTATTCACTTTTCCATGGATGCCCGTCTGATCGGCCAAGCCATGACCAATCTTTTGAAGAACGCGGTAGAATCCATTCACGGGCGCGAAGGAACCGACTTGCCCCAGGGCCGTATCGTGGTCTCGGTCGAAGCGTTGGATCAAGCCATCGCCGTGCGGATCGAGGATAACGGCAAGGGCTTGCCGGTTGAACAGCGCGACCGGTTGACCGAACCTTATGTCACCACCCGCGCCAAGGGTACGGGATTGGGCCTTGCCATCGTCAAGAAAATCATGGAAGACCATGGCGGCGAATTGATGCTGGAGGATGTTGTGGGAACCGGGGCGCGCATCAGCCTGATCTTCCCGATGGAAGAGAAGGGGAACAGCCATGGCGCATGATATTCTGATCGTCGATGACGAAGCCGACATCCGTATGCTGGTCAGCGGTTTGTTGGAGGACGAGGGCTATCAAACCCGCGAGGCCGCCAACAGCGACGAAGCGTTGGAAGCCATCAGCCGCCGCCGTCCCAGTCTGGTTCTGCTGGATATCTGGATCCAGGGCAGCACCCTGGACGGTCTGGAAATTCTGGCCGAGATCAAGCGCGAGCATCCTTTGGTGCCCGTGGTGATGATGAGCGGGCACGGCACCATCGAAACCGCCGTCACCGCCATCAAGAACGGCGCATACGAATTCATTGAAAAGCCGTTCCAGGCCGACCGGCTGTTGCTGGTGGTGGAGCGCGCTATTGAATCAGCACGTATGCGCCGCGAACTGGAAGAGTTGAAGGCCCGCGCCGGTGGCGAGGAAGACCTGATCGGCGTTTCTCCCGCCATTCATCAGTTGCGCCAAGCCATCGAACGGGTGGCCCCCACGGGGTCGCGGGTGTTGGTCACCGGCCCGGCCGGTGTCGGCAAGGAAGTGGCGGCCCGGCTGCTGCATAAATTGTCCAAGCGCGCCAACGGTCCCTTTGTGGTGCTGAACTGTGCCGCCATGCATCCCGAACGGATGGAGGCCGAGTTGTTCGGCGTCGAGGGCGGTGCCGACGGTGAACATAAGATCGGCACCTTTGAGCAGGCCCACGGCGGCACCCTGGTGCTGGACGAAGTGGCCGACATGCCGCTGGAAACCCAAAGCAAGATCGTGCGGGTCTTGCAGGAACAGACCTTCGAGCGGGTTGGCGGGATCAAGCGGGTCGATGTGGATGTCCGCGTGATGGCCACCACCAACCGTGATCTTCAGGCGGAAATGCTGGCTGGCCGCTTCCGCGAGGATTTGTATTATCGCCTGAACGTGGTGCCGATCCGGCTGCCCGCCTTGCGTGACCGGCGCGAGGATATTCCCGTTCTGGCCCAGCATTTCATGAGCCGCGCCGCCGCCAACGCCGGTTTGCCGGTGCGTCCGTTGGCCGAAGACGCCATCGCCGCCTTGCAGGCCTATGACTGGCCGGGCAATGTGCGCCAGTTGCGCAACATGATGGACTGGATTTTGATCATGGCCCCCGGCGACCCGCGCGAGCAGGTTCATGCCGACATGCTGCCACCCGAGATTGGGGCCATCACCCCGGCGGTGCTGCGGTGGGAAAAATCCAGCGAAATCATGACCTTACCATTGCGTGAGGCGCGTGAAGTGTTCGAACGCGAATATCTGCTGGCGCAAGTGACCCGTTTCGGCGGAAATATTTCACGTACCGCTGCCTTCGTCGGCATGGAAAGATCGGCGTTGCATCGCAAATTGAAGTTGTTGGGCGTCAATACCGACGACAAGGCCCGTGCCTAATTTTCGGGGGATAGAATGAAAGTCATCGTCTGCGGCGCCGGTCAGGTGGGCTTTAACATTGCCCAGTACCTGTCCTCCGAACATAACGACGTCACCGTGATCGACCAGCGGGCCGACCTGATCCGCAAGATCAGCGATACCCTGGATGTGCAGTGCGTGCAGGGCTTTGCCTCGCACCCGACAGTGCTGGAACAGGCCGGGGCCGATAATGCCGACATGATCATCGCGGTCACCCAGACCGACGAAGTCAACATGGTGGCCTGCCAGGTGGCGCATTCCCTGTTCAATGTGCCGACCAAGATTGCCCGCGTGCGCAATCAGGCATATTTGCAGCCCATCTGGTCAACCCTGTTCAACCGCGACAATCTGCCGATCGATGTCACCATCTCGCCGGAAATCGAGGTGGCGCGCGCCATTACCCGGCGCTTGCAAGTGCCGGGCGCCATCGACGTCATTCCGCTGGCGGGCGACAAGGTGCGCCTGATCGGCGTGCGCTGCTCGGCCGATTGCCCGCTGGTCAATACGCCCTTGCGCCAACTGACGGTGCTGTTCCCCGACCTTAACATCGTCATCATCGGCATTGTCCGTGATGGCCGCCCCATCGTGCCCACCGCCGAAGATCAGATGCTGCCGGGCGACGAAGTGATGTTCGTGGTCGATACCCAGCATGTCGGGCGCGCCATGACTGCCTTTGGTCATGAAGAACCGGAAGCCCGCCGCATCGTCATTTTCGGCGGTGGCAATATCGGTCAGTTCCTGGCCCAGCAGATCGAGGCGCTGCCGTCTGGCGTCACCGCCAAGGTAATCGAACTGGACCGCGCCCGCGCCGAGGAAGTGGCCAAGATCGCCCGCAACACCGTGGTGTTGAACGGCGATGTGCTGGACAGCGCCATCTTGGAAGAAGCCAGCGTCGGTTCGGCGGAAACCGTGGTGGCGGTCACCAACGATGACGAAACCAACGTGCTGTCGGCTTTGCTGGCCAAACGTCATGGCTGCAAGCGCGTCATGGCCCTGGTCAACAAGACCGATTACGCCCCGTTGATGAGCAATCTGGGCATCGATGTGGTGATCAGCCCGCGCGCCATTACGGTGTCGAATATCCTTCAGCATGTGCGCCGTGGCCGTATCCACGCCGTCCATTCCCTGCAGGAAGGGTTTGGCGAGTTGATTGAAGCCGACGCCATGGAAACCTCGCCCCTGGTGGGCAAGCCTTTGAAGGAAATCAAACTACCGACCGGTGTTTTGCTGGGCGCGGTGGTGCGTGATGGCAAGGTGATCAGCCCGCGCGGCAACACCGTGGTGCAGGTCAAGGACCGGGTGGTACTGTTCGCCACCGCCGATGCCGTCAAGAAGGTGGAAAACATGTTCTCGGTACGGCTGGAGTACTTCTGAGAATGTCACGCATCGCTTATGTGAACGGGAGCTATGTCCCGTTCCAAGATGCCGGTGTCCATATCGAAGACCGGGGTTACCAATTCGCCGACGGCGTGTACGAGGTCATTTATTTTGAAAATGGCCGTCTGATTGATGCCGAAGGGCATCTGAATCGTCTGGACCGATCGCTCGGTCTGGTGCGAATTGCCCAGCCAATGAGCCGCGCCGCGCTGTTGGTGGTGATCCGGCGCATGATCTGCCTGAATCGCCTGCCATCGGGCATCCTTTATATTCAGGTCACGCGTGGAGTGTCGCGCCGCGACCATCCGTTCCCCAAGGACGTGCCGCCCAGTCTGGTGATGACCGTGCGCCGTGCCGCTCCTCCGTCCGAGGACATGGCGCAAAAGGGCGTGTCGGTGATCACCATTCCCGACCAGCGCTGGGCCCGTTGCGACATCAAAACGATTGGCTTGCTGCCCAATCTGCTGGGCAAACAGACCGCCAAGGAACAAGGGGCCTATGAAGCCTGGATGGTGGACCGGGACGGTTTTGTCACTGAAGGCACATCGACCAACGCCTGGATCGTGACGAAAGAAGGCCGTCTGGTGACCCGCAATGCCGAACCGGCCATCTTAAACGGTATCACCCGGCGCACCTTGCTGCGTCTGGCCGAAACGTTGGGTCTGACCCTGGAAGAACGCTCCTTCACGGTGGCGGAAGCCAAGGTAGCGGCAGAAGCGTTTCTGTCCAGCACCACCGGCTATGCCTTGCCGGTGGTCAGCATCGACGGCCAGCCTGTGGGCGACGGCAAGGCGGGGCAGGTGACCTGGAAACTGCGTCAGGCCTATCGCCGGGCCATGCAGGAAGGAGAGATTTGATGACAGCCCTGACCAGCCCGCGTGCGGTCATTTTCGACTGGGACAACACCCTGGTGGACAGTTGGGGCTGTATTCTGGCCGCGATGAACGCCACGTTGGTGCGTATGGGTCATCGGGCCTGGGGTCTGGAGGAGGCCAAGCAAAAGGTTGCTCTGTCGCTGCGTGACTCTTTCCCCGCGCTGTTCGGCGACCGGTGGGAAGAGGCCCGCGACATCTTCTATGAAAGCTTCGAGGCCATCCATATCCACCATCTGCGCCCCTTGCCTCAAGCCGAGGAATTGCTGCGTGGTCTGTTGGATCGTGGCGTTGCCCTGGCGGTGGTCAGCAACAAGAACGGCCGTTTCCTGCGCCAGGAAGCCCAACATCTGGGCTGGGATAAACTGTTCGTTCGTCTGGTCGGGGCCACCGACGCCGAAGCAGACAAGCCCGCCCGTGCTCCGGTTGAACTGGCGCTGAAGGACACCGGCATCGCCCCTGGCCCCCATGTCTGGTTTGTCGGTGATGCCGATGTGGATATCCATTGTGCCCATAATGCCGGCTGCACGCCGATCCTGATGCGCACCGATCCCATGCGTCCGGGCGAGTTCGATCGTCATGCGCCATCGCGTCATTTGCCGGGATGCAACGAACTATTAAGCCTTGTCAATGAACTATATGTTCCCATAACCCCGATTTGATGCTAACGAATTAGGTCTAGGGGTAATCAATCCCTATCTGCGGGCTCAGGCTTGCGGCCTGGGGGGCAATAACTAAGAGCAAAGCTATGTCGTCGGAAAAAAACCAAAATGTTCAGGACGTGTTCCTGAATTACATCCGCAAGAACAAGACGCCGGTCACGATCTTTCTGGTTAACGGCGTGAAGTTGCAGGGCATCGTCACCTGGTACGATAACTTCTCGGTGCTGTTGCGCCGTGACGGCCATGCCCAGCTGGTCTACAAGCATGCGATCTCGACGATTATGCCGTCGACTCCCATTACCTTGTACGATCCGCCCGTTAAAGAGGCTGCCGAAGAGTAGTGTCGAGCGAGATTACCGGCGACGGCAAATCCATGCCGTCGCGGGCGATGGTCATCCACCCGGCTCCGCGCCCGGTGGATGCTGCCCGTCATCCCGAAGCCCGTCTGGCCGAAGCTGTCGGCCTGACGGAAGCGATCGACCTGAACATTGTCGGCGCCGAAGTGGTGCCGCTGTCCAAGCCACGGCCCGCGACTTTGTTGGGGTTGGGGGCGGTCGAACGTCTGGCCGAAACCATCGAGACCCTGCAAGCCGGGTTGGTGGTGGTTGACAGTCATCTGTCGCCAGTTCAGCAGCGCAATCTGGAAAAAGCCTGGAACTGCAAGGTCATCGACCGTACCGGTCTGATCCTGGAGATTTTTGGCGCCCGCGCCCGTACCCGTGAAGGCCGGTTACAGGTGGAACTGGCGGCCTTGTCCTATCAGCGCTCCCGTCTGGTGCGGTCCTGGACCCACTTGGAACGTCAGCGCGGCGGCTTTGGCTTTCTGGGCGGCCCTGGTGAAACCCAGATCGAGGCCGACCGCCGCATGATCGGCGACCGCATTGTCCGGTTGAAGAAAGAGTTGGAGGAGGTCAAGCGCACCCGTGAACTGCACCGCAAGGCGCGGCGTAAGGTGCCTTATCCGATCATTGCTTTGGTGGGTTATACCAATGCCGGGAAGTCCACCCTGTTCAACACCCTGACCCGCGCCACCGTGCTGGCCAAGGATCAGTTGTTCGCCACCTTGGACCCGACCATGCGGTCTTTGGCCCTGCCGTCGGGACGGATGGTCATTCTGTCCGATACTGTGGGCTTTGTGTCCGATCTGCCGCACGAACTGGTCGCCGCTTTCCGCGCCACTTTGGAAGAGGTGCTGGAAGCCGACGTGGTGGTGCATGTGCGCGACGTCGCCCATCCCGACAGCGAAGCCCAGCGCGCCGATGTGGAAGCGGTGCTGCGTGACCTGGGCGTGGGCGAGGCGGTGGACCGCGGTCTGGTCGAGGCCTTGAACAAGATCGATCTGCTGGACGATGAACGCCGTCAGGAAATCATCAATCAGTCGGCCCGCAATCCCAAAACCGTGGCGGTTTCGGCTGCCAGCGGTCAGGGTTTGGACCAATTGCTGGCCCTGTGGGACAACGCGCTGTCGGCCGAGCGGGTGGAAATCGAAGTGGAGATCGACCATAGCGATGGCGCGGCCATTGCCTGGCTGCATCGTCATGGTCAGGTGGTCAGCCGCGAGGACGGGGAAACCAGCGTCAGCATGGTGGTCCGCCTGGATGCCGCCGATGCCGCCCGCTTTTCGAAACGGCAGGATTTATCCGACTGATCGTCCGGTTGCGGTCTGAAGTTTTTTCAAGGCGGCGTGCGAAAGTGCGCCGCCTTTTACGTATGCCGTTTCAGGAATATAAGTTTTATGTTATATTCTTTGGATGGAATATGTTTCTGGCATTTTTGCGGCTTTGTCCGACCCGATCCGTTTGCGCTGCCTGACGTTGTTGGTGCGCCGGGGCGAGTTATGCGCCTGTGAACTGACCTATGCCTTGCAGGCGGGGCAGCCGCAAATCTCGAAGCACATGGCTTTGTTGCGCGATGTTGGCTTGGTCAAAGACCGCCGTGATGCCCAATGGGTGTTGTATTCCATTGCCCCCGACCTTCCCGACTGGGTTGCCGGGGCGCTGTCCTCTGCCGTTCAGGGGGTCTTGCAGACCGACCTTCACGCAGAGGACGTCTTAAGGCTGCAAGGAATGACGGCGCGGCCTGCACGGCAACGTACCGCCTGAAACCGGAGCAAACGTCATGTTCGTGATTTTCACCCGCTTTGCCGACTGGTTGGCCTATGGATTGATGGGGTTGAGCGCGGACAGCAAGTTGGGCGATGCCGTTCACTTCTTCATCGAAGACGTGACCAAAATTTTTGTCCTGCTGACGGTGATCATCTTTGCCATCGGCATGTTGCGCAGCATGATGACGCCCGAACGAATGCGCCGGATGCTGGCAGGCAAGCGCCGCGGTCCCGCTTATGGATTGGCGGGATTGCTAGGGGCGGTGACGCCGTTTTGTTCCTGTTCGGCGGTTCCTCTGTTTATCGGCTTACTGGAGGCCGGTGTGCCCATGGGGGTGACGATGACGTTCCTCATCACCTCGCCCATGGTGAACGAAGTGGCGGTGGTGATGCTGGCTGCTTTGTTGGGATGGCAGATCACTGCGATTTATTTCGTCACCGGGCTTCTGATCGGCATTTTCGGCGGCGTTTTGATCGATGCCTTGGGCATGGAACGCTTTGTCGAGGATTACGTCTGGAAAATCCGCATGGGGCAGGTGGCGGAAATCGAGCGCGATGCCAGTCTGCGGGGGCGGGTTGCCTATAGTTGGGGGCAAGTGCGTGAGATCGTCGGGCGGGTCTGGCTTTACGTGCTGATTGGCATTGG